>JAFGMB010000123.1 GCA_016927765.1 Synergistales bacterium | reverse complement strand
TTACTGGTAAAGATAACCCCATGATAAGGGTTGTATAAAACTAAAGTTAACCGAGAATAAATTTACAGCAATCTTGAGACTTGACTGTGCTATTGAGAATATATCTATGTCCATACAGGATATTATTATCCAACCAGATGGAGAGAAGATAATCTACACAAATAATTTTGCTGATCAGAGAGTCGCTATTCAATTGCGTTTAGGCTCCTTTTCAATTGCATCGAGAATAACCAATGTAACCGATGATATTCTCTTTATTTCGTGGGAGAGATCAGCGTTTATTGACGTTGATGGAGGTTCTCACAGGGTTGTTCCGGGAAACCCTTTTCCTATGGCTAGATCCGTTCCCGACACGATGATCCCCCCACAAACCAGCTCAGAACTTCGGATTTGGCCTGAAGGATTCTGGGAGTCGCCAAATAAACGGAAACCGATACTTGACTATCCATATCAGACTAATTGGACGGGGAATATTATTGGTCTTAAAAGCAAAGAAACATCAGAATATGCCTTATTTGCAAAAAAGTACGAAGACCGCACTCTTGGTGTGGTATTGTGCTTCAACCATCCTGATGATGGTGATATCTATTATCACTTCAATTTAAAGCTCGATTTTGCACAAGGACTTGAAACACTTCAGTTGTCCGAAGGGAATCTGGAAGGGGTCTCACCAGCTATTGTTGGCCTATCTTTTGAGAAGAACAAGATCTCTGATATTACTGCTGGTAGTATTGCAGAAGAGGCTGGCCTAACGAAGGGTGATTGTATACTTGAGGTAAACGGAAAAGACTTTAATACCATAGAGGACTTACAAGGATATATTGAGGAGAGAATATTTGCTAATCGTTCCGTATTACTTCTTTTTGAGCGTGATGGGAAAAAGGATATGGCAACGCTAAAACAATAATTTTGTTAGAACTATCTATGGAATGAGGGATAAACGAAGTATATGGGCACTTATCAGACTATTTATACATTATCCATCAAATATTGAGTGAAGAGAAGGCAATAAGGAAGATCGCGTCGACATTTGAGCCTATTAATCCGGAATGGAGCTCTATGTCATAAGAACCACCTGCTCAGACTAGGATAATATTCTCCCTGGATATACAGGTGCGTTTGAAGGAACAGATACAAGCATCGACTTTTATATACTCCCGGATAGTGGCTATTAAACATACGGAGTGTATGTTGACGGGGCCCCGGTATCATATGATGAAGTGAATTGTTCCTACACCTTCGAGAAGGTATGGATGATCATATTCTTCCGGTTCTTTTTTCTGCCTCCAGAAGATGAAGATAATGACGGAGGCGGAGGAGGTTGCAAACTCTTTGCTTTCCCCTTGTATGGGTTTGTTGCTGGTGTTACCATTACTGTTCCTGTCTAGAAAGATGAAAGAAGTTCAGCGAAACAAGTTTTTAAACTAAATTAATACCAAAGGATCTCAACACTTTTTCAGTGTTCGGGGTCCTTTTTATTGTGGTATAAAATTCTATAACTCTGCCCCGAGATGGTTTGGAAGAACTACATCTTTCCAACTCTATTCTTGGGTCGTGACAGCCACATTAAGCAGAGTTCTTATCTCCTGAAGCTTTGCATGATTTATTCCAAATGCAGATTTTAGTTTACCCTTGCCTGGTGTGTGGACGAAGATCTTATCTGGTTGTATCCGTTGGATAAATTCCTGGAACCTCCCAACAGCTTCATTAGTATCGGAGTAATTCCTTAGAATCGTTATATCCAGGATGAATTTACCCTGGTATTGACTGTTAAAAGAAGACATATTTGAAAGCAGATTTTCAAAAGTATATCCTGGTAAAGGTCTCTGGAGTTTCTGAAAATCTTCCTCATTGGTTACTGCCAGTTCACCGATCACTTCATCACAAGAATCGAGAAGATGCCTATATTCCTCTTTATTGAATAGATATCCATTGGATATGACCCGAACTTTTACATGATGATTCCTGATAAGATGCACGATCTCTGAAATTCTGCTCTGAGTAAAGATCTCTCCATCTGGATTGATAAAGACGAGGTCAATATCCTTATTTGTCAGGGCCTTATTCAGTTTATCAAGAAAGGTTTCTGTTTCTGTGAAATTATGGGGTTTATCCGTTTTCTTCCTTGTCCTTCCCAGTGGACAGAAAACACAATCGAAAGTGCAGTAATTATCTGGAAGAGGATTGATATCAATAATTCTCTCGGAGTGATCGTTTGAGTAGGTTTCACTTATGGAAAATGGTTTCATTGGATAAAACTCCTTTTTCAGGTGCTTTTGGCCTCCACAGCTTCCTGTTGTTGACAATTTTTTCGGAGGTTCCTATCAAATAGAAGCAGGTTATCCACTGATGAAAGTCAGAAGTGGTCCAATGGTCTTTCTCGTAAGGATCTCAGAGTGGCCGGGAATAATGAATTCCTTCAATTCTCCTATCACCTCGTAACCGAGTCTCTGGTAAAGCTTTTTTGCTCGGAGGTTGAAATCTGAAACGCAGATGAATGCATTCGGTGAAACCCGGAAGATCCTTTCTTCTGCAAATCCAATGAGCCTTGATCCCAGTCCGGATCCACGTTTTGAGGGGATGGCGCAGACTGACTGGATATATCCTCTGAAAGGACCGTTCAGGTCAATTACCAGGAATCCGGTCAATTGAGCATCCTCGAAAGATCCAAAGCATTCCTTTGCAGGATCTGAAAAAAGGGCAAGAGAATCTTCATAAGATCGTCCCAGGGTTACCCAGGGTTCGGTATTACTCATGATTGATGCACAGGCTTGCTTTTGTTGATCTGAAGTCAGGTGGATGATCTCTATCGAAACGTGCTGCACCATAGTAAACCTCCTGAATGGTGGAGAAGGATCATTCTTGTACGATTATAACCTTGTCATTTATGCAAAGAAATAATCACGAAACAAAACTTGCCAACCTCCTATATCCCCATATAGTGTGTCTGATATAATAAACAAGCGATTTGTTCAAGGGACACTCAGAAGAGGTTCTATTCTGAAAGGAGGAATCGTTACATGGGAAAAGTTGCAAGAGAAATGGTCGAGAATGCCGGGATTGATGTCGAAATGCTCCTCGAACTTCTGATAGCTAACGCTGCTGCGGAACTGACGACATTTTATTATTACACTATACTACGCTGTAATCTTATCGGTCTTGAGGGGGAAGGTATCAAGGAAATAGCGGAAACAGCGCGTATTGAAGACAGGAATCACTTTGAAGCCCTGGTACCGAGGATTTACGAGCTCGGGGGGAAATTGCCGGATGACATGAAGGCCTTCCATGATATTTCCGCTTGCCCTCCAGCCTCCTTGCCTGAAGATCCCACGGATGTCAAGGCTATCCTCAACGTACTGGTCGAGGCTGAAAGGTGTGCAGTCAGGGGATATACTGAGATATGTAATCTGACTGCCGGGAAGGATCACAGGACCTATGAGCTTGCACTGGCAATCCTTCACGAAGAGGTGGAACATGAGTCATGGTTCTCTGAATTTCTTGGTGAAGGGCCTTCAGGTCATTTCCTGAGAAGAGGAGAGACGTCACCTTTTGTTTCCAAGTTCATGAGATGATCCAGTACCATTCCTGCTTTGGAGATAATTGAAGTCGGTTTAACGGAACAGGGGCTCTTTTCAGGAGCCCCTGTTTGTCCAAGAGATCATTAAGTTACGTATCAGTTTACGGTACGGGTCATTTAATTTCTTTCATAGGTTCATTTCTTATTTCCGGTTTCTTCTTATCGGCCGGCAAGGGGCATTTCAAACTGATAGAATAATTGCAGATGATCAGGGCTATTCCTGTTTTTCATCAGGTCCCTGTATTTGTAAGTTTATTGGGGAATGCGCAGTGATACTGAAAAATAACTTGCGGAAGTTTTGTTGTTCTGGCTATCCGCCCATGGAGGACATTCTGGCATGTCGGATGTAATGATGGCTCTTGGATTAACCCTCTTTGCGGGAATGGCAACAGGCATCGGAAGCGCAATAGCCTTCTTCGCAAAACGTACCAACTACAGGTTTCTGTCGATTTCTACTGGTTTTTCCGCAGGAGTTATGCTTTATGTTTCCTTTGTGGAGATCTTCTACAAGGGATTGGATGCCTTTAGCGAAGCTTATGGTGATTACTGGGGAAACTGGGTCAATGTACTTTCCTTTTTCGGCGGCATTCTTCTGATAGGCCTGATAGATAACCTTATTCCGGAGGCTGAAAACCCTCACGAGGTTCGTTCTGAAAAGATCATTGCCCCCCTTCATGATGAGTCGGCAGTTGTCAGGGAGACTGTGCCCCGTGTCCAGTTGAGAAAGGATGAATTTCCTGTCCCTGCTGATTTCAATGGGGATGAACAGAAAAAGCTTCTCCGTATGGGCCTTTTCACTGCTCTTGCCATAGGCATTCACAATTTCCCCGAAGGACTGGCGACTTTCCTTGCTGCCCTTCATGATCCTGGCCTGGGTCTTGCCATAGCCATAGCCATAGCTCTTCATAATATCCCTGAGGGGATCAGTGTTTCCGTACCCATTTATTACGCTACTGGCAATCGCATGAAAGCGTTTGTTTACTCCTTCCTGAGTGGCCTCGCAGAACCAATAGGAGCATTGATCGCCTACTTAATTCTTCTTGTGTTCCTTGGAGGCCCTGGAAATGCTATCCCCCCACAGGTAATGGGCATCCTTTTTGCTGGTGTTGCTGGGATCATGGTCTACATAAGTCTGGATGAACTTATCCCAACCAGCCATGCTTACGGGAAGGGGCATGACAGCCTGTTTGGTCTGATGGGTGGAATGGTGGTAATGGCATTGAGCCTGCTTCTTATGAAATAAGAAAATAAGCATTCTTTCGGAGATGATCTATTTACAGGAGGTTCGGGATTTTCCGAACCTCTTTTTCTCGGCAAGCTAAGAATACGGAAACAGTACACTCAATGACAAGGGTGTACAATTACAATGATAGATCAGGGTATCATTGGAAATTTTCTGGGAAGTGAAGCCATGGCAAGGATACAACCTTTCGAAGAACATTCTGTGGAATACGAGAAATGGTTCGTGGACAATAAATTTGTGTACCAATCAGAGATCATGGCCATAAGGGGGCACTTACCAAAGAAGGGACGGGGGTTGGAGATAGGGGTAGGTAGCGGTCGTTTTGCAGTCCCCCTGGGAATAGCCGAGGGATTGGAACCTTCCCCCAAAATGGCTGAGGTGGCCAGGCAAAGAGGCATCTCTGTAACTGAGGGTGTTGCAGAGGACCTTCCTTTCGCAGATTCTGAATTTGATTTCCTTCTGATGGTAACCACCATATGTTTTGTCGATGATCTTGATCTGTCCTTTAAGGAAGCTTACCGGGTGTTGAAGGAAACTGGAGTACTGGTCATCGGTTTTATCGATCGGGAAAGTCCCGTTGGCAAGATCTACAACAAATTTAAGGAACATAGTGTCTTTTATCGTATGGCTACTTTTTATTCTGTGGATGAAGTGCTGGCTTCCCTGGAAAAAGCCGGTTTCCGCAGATTCAGCTTTTCCCAGACCGTCTTCAATGAGTTGAAGAAAATAACAGCACCAGAACCAACCAGGGAAGGTTATGGAGAAGGTTCATTTGTTGCCATAAAGGCTGAAAAATAATCCTAACAGATAACTCCATTTCACGCCTCCTGATCTTGTCCTTTGGAATCAGAGGGGAGATGTAAATAATGAGATCTGTAACTCTCCTTGTTTTACTAATGGTATTTCTCTTGCCTGTACCTTGCTTTGCAGGGCAGGCAACCCTTACTGTGGTATTCAACAATGTTCCTTCGCACAAGGATATGATCCTTTCATGGGGATTCGGGTGTGTGGTCGAAGGCTTTGAAAAGACCATCCTCTTCGACACAGGGGGAGATGGAGGTATCCTGCTTCGTAATATGGTCAAGTGCGGCATTCACCCGGCTGGTATAGATACGGTAGTACTATCCCACATACACCATGATCACATAGGTGGGTTGCTGAATTTCCTGGCAGGAAACGGCGGCAGAGCGGAAGTGTATTTCCCGGCATCTTTCCCCTTGGATTTTCGAGAGAGGACCAGGATAGCATGCAAAAGGTTAATTCCTGTAGATAATGCTATTGAGATCTGTCCACATGTATGGTCTACAGGCGAACTGGGTTCATTCATTAGGGAACAAGCCCTTGTGCTTGACACTCCCAGGGGACTGGTGATCATGACAGGTTGTGCCCATCCCGGAATAGTGGAGATGGCAGAAGCTGCCAGAAAGCTATTTGAGAGGGAAATATTTCTGGTTCTTGGGGGATTCCATCTTACAGGCTCTGGGGATAACAGGATCAGATCGGCGATTCAAGGTCTGAAGGGTCTGGGAGTCCAGAAGGTCGCGCCTTCTCATTGCACGGGAGATCGGTCGATCGGAATGTTCCGCGAAGCATGGGAGGAGAATTTTCTGGATCTCGGTTGTGGTGACACCATATCCTTTGAATTTTAGTTAAAGTGGAACAAGGAGTCTGGAATGATCAAAAGAACATTCAACAAGGGAATAAAAATGCCTGATCGTTCATTTGACCTCGTAGTTTTTGGCAGGATGTTTCGTGTTGAAAGAACAAGGGATAATTGGGAACTTATGGTCATTGGAAGGGATGGCAAATTCAGCAAGTCTGAAGACATCCTTATCCCTTCGTTTATCAGGGAACATGAGATCCGGAAATATCTTGAAGACATCCTCCACGAGTATTCCCCATAAGAAAAAAATGATCTTAACCATTTTTTTTCTCCATAAGTGCAGGTTCCACAAAATAGCAGGTAGCTGTCCGGGAGGGCAGCTACCTGAGGGATTTTGTCAAGCCTTGTTTCAGGGAAGATCTCTAGATTCGCAATTTTTCCATGAAATAAGGGAGCATTTTCTTCCACCAGGGCCAGTCGTGATCAACATCATAGCCCCAGTGATCGATCCAGCAGGGGATGTTCTTTTCCTGCATCAGTGACGAGAGATCCCGGATATTATCAAGCATCTCCTCCTCCCAGCGTCCTTGCCCTACAGATATGACTATTCTGCTCTGGCGGTACTGCTCCAGGTACCATGGGTCCTCCATTTCTTGCAGATAGTGGAGGGGGGAATTGTAATAAACATTTTCATCCATATAGTCTCCAATGAACATCCTGAGTCTGAAAATGCCGCTCATTGATATGACGGTGTCAAATATATCCGGATTTTTGAAAAAGAAATTTGCCGAGTGATATCCCCCCATACTTACCCCGGTAGCCATGAATTTTTCACCGGTATCACCGCAATGTTCCCTGACGAAAGGAACGACCTCGTGAATAATATATTGCTCGTAATCCAGATGGCGTCTTGCGCGGTCTGCAGGATGGGCTCCCCAGTTGGCCCACGACTGGTCGTCAACGCTATTTACGGTAAAGAGCTTTATCTTGCCTGTTTCCACCCAGCCAGAAATGACATCAACCATGCCCATATCTTCAAATTCATGAAAAGACCCGCCCTGTGCAGGGAAAACCAGTACAGGTTTTCCGAACCATCCATATGTTTTAAGCTCCATTTCCTGCTCGAGGGAGGGGCTCCACCATTTGTGATATTCAATGTTCATAGGGCATCTGCCTCTCTATTTCTGTTCATGTATAAAATCGACCATTTTCTGGATCTCCTGCATATCAGGAGATCTCAGCAGGTATCCGTAATCCCCCAGGGCTGCACTGAATACTCCACTGATCTGTTCATGATGGATGATCTTATCAGAAAAGCTGTTGAGAATATCGATGTGGGAATGGAGATAATTCCTGTTCACTTTCCTGCCCACATAACAACAGTGATATTTTCGGGAATAGTCTGCCTTGAAAGTGTTGGTCAGGACAATATTGGCCCATTCCCTGTATACGTCTATGTCATTTGCGTAATTGAACATATCTGTTGTGAGACCTCCAGGAGGCCGCATATTGACTTCACAAGCCACCAGCTTATTATCGACTGTCCTGAAAAATTCAAAATGAAAGAACCTTTCCCGTACGTCAAAAGCTTTAAGTGTCCTCAGACCGTAATCCTCCAGGTCTTTGGGCAGTTCTCTGAGGGAATAGTAGTAAAGATCAAGGTCTTTATTGACGGTATCCATGATTCCCTCGCTGAATTCGTGGGAAGTGTAGAAAACAGGTTTTCCGTCATGATCTGTAATGCCGTCAAAACTGCATATCTTCCCCTGGATGTATTCTTCCATGATGTAATCAACCGGGGGCTTCTCGTTGAAGAAGGCTTCCAGCTCAGGCTCGTTGGTGATCTTGTATGTCTTGGCGGCGCCAACGCCGATATCTGGTTTGGATACCACGGGATATCCGCATTTCCCGATAAAGTCCCTGGCCTCCTGGATATTATGGACGATCTGCCCCATTGCGGCCGGGATCCCTGCTTCTACAAAGGTTTGTTTCATCAGTGACTTTCTTTTTATCCGGCCTATCTGATCCTTCTTTATGCCAAAAATATTGAAATCGGTTCTTAGATTTGCCTCTGTTTCCAGCCAGTATTCATTCTGAGAGTCTATCCTGTCTATCTTTCCGTAGCGGTGTGTGAAATATCCAAGTGCTCTTACAAGCGAGTCGTAATTGTGCATGTCATCGACCCTGTAATATTCTGTCAGGGCGGCACGGAGCTCCGGCCTAAGGGAATCATAAGGCAGGTCTGCGAGACCCAATACCCTTATCCCTATATCATTAAGGCTTACGCAGAAGCGATAATAATTTGGTGGAAAATGAGGCGACATAAATACGAAGTTCATCCAACTGTCCCCCTTTTCAAAGATAAAATTGCTCAAGTTTATATAACAATCTTGGGAATTTTGCAAGTACTATTCAATAATTCTGGAATTCTGATAATTAATATATGAAAAAAGTGATGTAATGGGTAAGGCAAAATCCTTTAATTCCGTTCATTTCCCGTTATACTTATCTTTAATGCAATTATGATCTTCATAAAGGAGGAACTCTGTATGACGGTTTACAAGATCAGGAGTAAGACCAGGTCCTGGGACGGACAGGCTATCGGTATCCTTATCCTTGATGCGGCATATCCCTGTGTTCCTGGAAATGTTGGCAATGCCACCACGTTCCCTTTCCCGGTCAGGTACAAAGAGATCAGGGGATCTTCCATCGAGAGGCTTCTTAATGAGAGGGACCCGGAACTTCTGAAGCCTTTCATCGAAGGGGCCAAAGAACTGGAGGCAGAAGGGGTAAGGGCTATTACCGGAGCATGTGGTTTTATGGCCCTGTTTCAGAAACAGGTTGCCCAGGCCGTACAGGTACCAGTATTCCTTTCCAGCCTTCTGCAGGTCCCCTTTATTTACAGGACCCTTTCCTCGGGCCAGAAAATAGGCATTATCACCGCCAATTCAAAATGTCTTACTGATGAGCATTTTGCCAATGTGGGCATCACTCCTGAAATGCCGGTGGTCATCTACGGTATGGAAGATCAGACAGAATTCTACACATCGGTGCTTGAGGAAAAAGGTACAATGGATTCAAACCTGGTGGAGAAGGAAGTAGTGGGAGTTGCATCGAAAATGATCGAGGAAAATCCTGAAATAGCGGCGATTCTCCTGGAGTGCAGTGATCTCCCTCCTTATGCCCAGGCAGTACACGCAGCTACAGGGAGACCTGTTTTCGATTTTATAACCATGATCAAATATGTGCACTCAGCCCTTGTACCCACTGGATACCAGGGTTACATGTAAGGGAAAGCCTCTGTCCCGCACTGGGGAATTTATCTTGAAAGAGAGACCATTTACATTGCCTGTTTCAAAAGAAAAACGCCTCGAAAAGCAGATCCGGTTTCTTGAAAGCCTGGACAGGCTCAAGCAGGTCTGGAGACGGAATTATGTAATGGACAGGACAAGGCGTGAGAACAGTGCCGAACATTCCTGGCATATTGCTGTAATGGCAATGTTCCTCAAGGAATATGCTCCACCAGGGACAGACCTTTTTCGGGTTCTCCAGATGCTTCTTATCCATGACGTAATAGAGATCGAAGCTGGTGATACTTTCTGTTACGACAAAACTGCCAACCTTGATAAGGATGAAAGGGAGAAGGAAGCGGCCGATCATATCTTCGGAATACTTCCCGAAGACCAGGCGATTGAATTCCGAGCGCTGTGGGATGAGTTTGAAGATAGAAAAACCCCGGAGTCCAGGTTCGCAAATTCCATGGACCGATTCCAGGTCCTTTTTCAGAATTTCAATACCAAGGGTGGAACCTGGGCAGATCATGATATACCCAAAAGCAGGGTTCTTGAGAGAGAATCTGTGGTTCGCACCGGGGCACCTGGCCTATGGGCTGCTGTTGAGGATATACTGGCCCGTTCTGTTGATGCAGGGTTTTTACGGGATGATACTTAAGGTGTATTTTTTGATCACTTTTATCTATACCGATCAATGATCTCAATTTATGCTGAGAATGATCTGAAAAAGTGTCTGTTTCAGGTCATTCTCAGCAGTTGACATTTCAAGGATTTATTTCTCCTTTTCAAAAACACTGGGATCTTGCTTCCCATCATCATTTTCAACTTTCCCCCGCAATTCTCAACCGAAAAAAAATTGTGAATACAGGCGGCCTTCTTCTCTTTCCGACATACCCTGCAAATTTTGTAAGTACCCAGCTCTCCTTTTCTGGTTCTGTCTGGAAGAACCTTTCCCAGCTGTGGATAAAACTTGAATGCAATGTGAGGAAAAGACGAAATTCTGAAATTGAACAGCCTGGTGATACCAGTAATACCGATTCAACAGATGGATGCAATAATTGACCCAGCTAAATAATATCACTATACTAAGCCCAATCCATGGAAAGGAGGGTGGTTCAGGTGCATGAGGAAATCAAAACAGGAGTTGTTGAGAGAGTAAGAGAATTCAACAGGTTTTACACCAGAGTTATAGGTCTGCATGACAGATATGTCCTTAGTAGTCCTTTTTCTCTTTCTGAGGCGAGGGTTCTCTATGAGGTAGGGCACCAGCAGAAATGCACTGCCAAATCCCTGATGACCCAATTAGGGCTTGACGCAGGCTATCTGAGTCGCATGATCAGAAAGTTTGAAACACAAGGTTTACTTTCCAGGGTCAGATCAGATAAGGATGGTAGACTTTTTTTTCTTAAGCTTACGTCCCAGGGCAGGAAAGCACTTGATGTACTTGAACAGAAACTGAACAGGGAGATCAGTCGCCGTATCAAGAATGTGCCCGAAGCTGAACAGTTAAAAATGTCTGTTGCTATGGCGACTATCCAGGAGACCCTTGGGGTGAGGGATCCTGATACGGTATATATCCGGCCTTATCGTTCGGGTGAACTGGGTTATATTTCCTGGCGTCATAGTGAACTATACAGGGAAGAATATGGTTTCGGTGATACCTTTGAATTCTATCTCCTAGAAGGTATGTATAAGTTCCTCAATGAATGTCAGGGCAAGGGGGAAGTCTGGGTACTTGATCATTTTGGACAGGTAGTGGGATCCATCGCCATAGTTGAGACTGATCCTGACACTGCCCAGTTGCGCTGGTTTCTTATTGAACCTGAATTCAGGAGCATGGGTTTCGGGAAACAATTGATGGATAAATGTATTTCTTACTGTAGCGAGAGGAAATATCACAAGGTCTTCCTCTGGACAGTGAAAGAGCTTGATGCCGCCAGACATCTTTACGAAAAGTACGATTTTTCCATTACCGAGACCAAGGAACATTTTCTATGGGGTAAGGACATTGTTGAAGAAAGATGGGACCTTGCTCTGGGTTAAGCAATGACTTAATGGACAAGTTTTTGATCCATTTTTCTGGAAGATTAAATTAAAGGGCTGTTCAAACCTGGAGGCTCTATACATTTGCGAGGAGTAAAAAATCCGTTCGGTGGAGGCTTAATTATGATTTTCAAGCTTCAGTTGATTTCGTTGGCTGTAGGGTTGACAGGTATATTTCTGGATGTGCTTCCATTGTTATTTATAGGTGGGATCGCCTCGCTTGGCTTTTCATGCAAGATCCTTCTTGAGGGAGGCCTTCACCCTTTTCTTGTTGTATTTGTTTTCGGTTACTTTATTTTTACGGAGGGTGCTCTCCCGGGTTTAATGTATGCCGGCCTGGTGAATCTCATCCTTGCGCTTACCCTGATACCTTTGATCCAGAGATTTTTTGACTCCAGGTCAAGAAAAGGCATCGAAAGTCAGGGAAAGGAATAAATCTGCCCGTCTTGAGGGTACTGAAAGGATAAAAACCTGGGAGACCCCCTAAATTAAGAGATCTCCCTT
>JAFGMB010000122.1 GCA_016927765.1 Synergistales bacterium | reverse complement strand
CTTGGCATCAAGGTTGGAAAGAGGTTCATCGAAGAGCAGGAGTTGGGGTTCCATGATAATAGCCCTTGCAAGAGCGACTCTCTGCTGCTGGCCGCCTGATAACTGGCTTGGCTGTCTGGATTCAAGCCCCTGGAGACCAACCAGGTCTATGACTTTTCTCATTCTTTCCTCGATCTTCTGTTGGGAAAGATCTTTCAGCCTCAACCCGAAAGCAATGTTTTCGTAGACATTAAGATGAGGGAAAATAGCATAGGATTGGAATACCAGGGTAGTGTTCCTCCTGTTGGGAGCAAGATCATTTACCCGTTTACTGCCAAAGAAGATATCTCCTGAAGTTGGGTCTTCAAAGCCGGCTATCATACGCAGCAGGGTAGTTTTCCCGCAACCGCTGGGGCCAAGGAGGGTCACAAGTTCTCCCTCTTGTACATCCAGGTTTATATTGTCAACAGCTATGACTTTCGATCCTGACTGATCATAGCTTGTGAATTCCTTTGTAAGACCTCTTATCTTGAGTTCCATCTAAAATTCCTCCTGAACCTGTATGGGGCCAATGCCACCGGTCCTTCCGGGTACAAGCCGGTTGATCACCACTATTGCAAAAAGGACTATCCCTACAAGGATAACACTGAAAGCCGCTGCTACTCCAAGTCGCCCTGAGCCTACCTGGCTCAGGATCTGGACCGTCAGAAGGTTCCAATGTGCTGATACCAGGAATATGGCTGCGCTGATGGCTGTCATGGCCCGGACAAAGGCGAAGACGAGACCGGAGAAGAAAGCCGGGGCTATAAGGGGAAGGGTGACCTTTCGGAAAGTGGTCATGCCATCGGCACCGAGATTCTGTGCTGCTTCCTCGATGGAAGGGTCGATCTGGCGAAGTACTGCTATGCCTGATTGTATTCCTACCGGAATATACCTGAAAACGAAGTTCAGCACCAGGATCGACAGGGTCCCTATGAGGAGAAGAGGTGGCCTGTTGAAGGCAAGGATGTAACCGATGCCGACTACTGTGCCGGGAACGGCGAAATTAAGTATGGAGGTAAATTCCAGTGAACCTTTGCCAGGAAATCTAAGGCGAACCACCATGAAGGCAATAAGCATGCCTAAAAGCCCTGATACAGGGGTAGAGAGGATAGCTACTACAAGGGTATCCTTGATGGTCTCAAATCCCACTGTTAAGGCGTATCTGAAATGATCAAGGGTAATAGTAAAATCTGTTCCCCAAACCCGCGTAAAAGCACCTAAAAAGATTGTTCCGTAAAAAAGTAGTACCAGGGTAGAAAAAAACATTACCATGAGAGACAGTGCTAACCTGGCTCTTTTACTTACGAGCTTTGAGGAGGAAGAAACCGGCTTTCCTGTGACGGTGGTGTATTGCTTCTTCTGGAGGTAATAGCGTTGAATTACAAAGGCGGTAATTGAAGGGATCAGAAGGACTACCGCAAGGGCCGCCCCAAGAGGAAGGTTAAAAGATCCTGTAATCTCAAGGTATGCCTGGGTGGCCAGCATAGGGAACCTGCTTCCTGCAAGGACAAGAGGATTTCCAAAATCGGCAAGGGATTCTATCATCACCACAAGAAATGCACTTGCTATTCCCGGTAGGCTCAGGGGAAAAGTGATCCTCCAGAAAGTTTGCCATCTTGAGGCCCCTACGTTCATGGCTGCATCCTCAAGTGTGGGATTGAGAGAATCGAGGACGCCTCGAAGTGTGAGGTAAGCTACCGGAGCAAAGGTAAAGATCTGCGAAAGCAGCACCCCCTTGAACCCATAGATCGAAAAATGCCTTATACCAAGCAATCCCCGGGTGATAAGCCCGTGAGAACCGAAGAGCATTAGGATGGAAAGGGCACTTGTAAAGGGAGGCGAGATTATGGGAAGTATGAAAATAACATGAAGCCATTTTTTAAAGGGGATATTGGTCCTGACAATTGTAAAAGCTCCTGCATATCCAATGAAGACTCCAACTATCCCTGTGAGAATACCTACTGACAGGCTGTTCCAGAGGGCACTCCTGAGGTAACGGAATCTTATGAACCTTGTATAGTTCTCGAGGGTATATTCCCCGCTTGTAGACTGGAAACTTTTCAACAACACTGATGAGAGGGGATAAACCACGAATATTAGCAGGGACAGGGTTATTCCAAATACCATCAGGGCTATTAGAGGATCTCGTAGAAGAAGTTTGAGTTCCCGGAGATTTGTCGATAATGACTTTGTCATTCATTCCTCCCGAAAAAGACATGGCCCGGGAAGGGAGATCCCAGGTCCCGGGCCATGTCTGACAAAGGTTGCTACTGTCCCAGTACTTCTGTGACCCAGCGTTCTACGATCCGTCCCTTGTCGGCGGCTGCTTTTTCCCTGTCGTAATCGATAAGGTTGATCTCTGACAGGGATGGTACGCCCTCTCCCGCTGGTACGTCCTTTCTGACGGGGAAGAAATAGGTCTTGGTCTCGCTGAGGGTCAGCTGGCCTTCCTTCGAAAGGATCCAATCCACAAGAATTTTCGCTTCTTCCAGGTTCTTTGCGCCCTGAAGAATGGAAAGAGCAGCTGCTTCATATCCTACTCCTTCAGCTGGGAAGACCACTGCAGCCGGGAAACCCTGGTCAACAAGTTTAAGGAATGCTGGAGTGAACTGGATAGCCAGACTTGTCTCCTTGATAGCCAGACTTTTGCTCGGACCTGTTCCGCTCTGTGTATAGGTCTGGATATTGGGGTTGAGGTCCTTCATATACTGGAAGGCTTCATCTTCTCCATAAATGGAGATCAGAGTCTGGATAACAGCATAGGCTGTTCCGGAAGATTGTGGAGAAGGCATCTGGATCAGGCCCTTATATTCCGGATTTGTGAGATCTGACCATGCAGCCGGGACGGAGGCTCCGAGGTTCTTGAGTTCCTCCGGCAAGACACCAAAGCCCAGAGGGTTCATGTAAAAAGCATTCCAGTAACCTTCAGGATCTGTGAAATTATCTGCCAGATCATCAGCTGATGGAGAGATGTAGGGTTGGGTAAGGCCTCTCTCTTTTGCTACTATATGATTTTCATTTGGTGCTCCGAACCAGAGGTCTGCCTGGGGATTGTTCTTTTCTGCCTCTATTCTGCTCATGGCAGGTCCGGATGAGAGAAAGACCATGTTGATCTTTATCCCTGTGGTTTCAGAAAAAACATTGAGGATCTTTGTTGCATTTTCCTCATCCACGCTTGAATAGATCACGAGTTCCCTGTCAGCAGCAAAGGCTACTAATGAGGTAGCCATAAACAGGGCCAATACCAGAAGGAACAACAGGGACTTGAAAAATCTTGTCATAATTACCCCTCCTTGACATTCATATCTGAATAGTGCACTTTTAAATGGAATATAGCATAAAACAGTTAATGTAACAATCTGTTACATTTATGATATGACCCCTATCCGGTATCTCAGCAATTCACTTTTCTGCCTGATATCAAATAGACCTAAAGCCCTTCCACGATCATGTCCCTGGGGTGTTCCACGATATAGCTGAGAGTAATTTCGGTTTTTTCACCTGATTTCAAGTCCAGTTCCCAGAGCCATATGCCTTTTCTTTCTTCCCAGTCTTTTCTGTTCGGTTCCCTGCTGACTTTTCCCATTTCCACCTTTATCCTGTCATCTTCCGGAACAGGTGTGGCCTCAAAAAGTTTTACTTTAACAGGTATGGATTTGTAATTTTCCACACCAAGGCGGTAGGTGAAGGTGGTCTTTCTCGTTTTCGAAGGGATACCTCCCACAATTGTCTGGTCCACCTTTTTCTCTATAAGCTCCCTGGAGACCTTGACATTCTCGTCAATGCCAAGGTAAAGGTCGAACTCCTCCCCGGGAGCTATGTTGTCTATGCTGGAGGATCCGGTATAGTCCCCGTCGAGGAATACATTCACCTTTCCTGCAAGCATCTGTGTCTGGGGGCCGTTACTGACCCTTGTTCCCAGGTATGCATAGGGACTTGTCCTGGGATAGGAGGAATATTCATAGTCCGCCTTCAGAACCTGTGAAGCCACAGGTATCTTATGGTCCACCCCGTCCGAGGGGATATCATTGATACCCGGTATGCCGTAGAGAAGGGCTACACCCTTTTCCTGGACGCTGACCAGGGCTTTTCCGCTT
>JAFGMB010000121.1 GCA_016927765.1 Synergistales bacterium | reverse complement strand
GCTGCAAGGGATTTTCCACTGAAAAGTTTCTGGAGATAGTGGGAACCATGGGTATAACTTGGTTTTCTGCGGTCCCAACCATCCTTCAGGCCATTGCAAAGGATCTGCCTGAAGGGGGGATAAATCACAGGCTCCGTTTCATCAGGTCTGGTTCCGCATCTCTTCCCTTTACAGTGGCGGAAGAGCTTGAAAGGGTGTTGGGTGTAACTGTAGTTGAAGCCTATGCTACAACTGAAACCGTACTTATCTCAAGTAATCCTGTAGACATGAACAGGAGAAAGCAGGGGTCTGCCGGAATCCCCAGAGAGTGTGAAGTGGAAATCCGCAACTCTGAGGGTACTCCTCTTGGTTTATCTCAAAGGGGTGAAATATGGGTACGAGGACCTCTCGTTATGAAGGGGTATGAAAATGATGAAGAAGAGAATGCCAGAGTACTGGTGAATGGGTGGTACAGGACAGGGGATGAGGGATATTTCGATGAAGAGGGATATCTCTATATCACAGGCAGGATAAAGGAAACCATCAACCGGGGAGGGGAAAAGATCTCCCCAGGCGAGATCGATGAAGTCCTTTTGTCCCACCCGGAAGTAGTGGAAGCAGCAGCATTCCCGTTCGATCATTCGTCCCTGGGAGAAGATATAGCTGCAGCAGTGGTACTAACCGAAGGATCGTCGCTGACAGAGGTAGATTTAAAGTCCTACACTGCCGCCAGGCTTTCTTTCTTCAAGATACCTTCGAGGATCGTCACAGTTCAGGAGATCCCTAAAGGACCTACCGGCAAATTTGTTCGTCACAGCCTGAGCGAACTGATCGTTTTCCCGGAGCGGGTAAATCGACCGGCTGAAACGGACAATGAAAAACTCATCTCATCTCTATGGAAGGATATATTAGGTTCAACCCCCAGGGGTACTGACGATGATTTCTTCGAATCGGGAGGGAATTCCATCCTTGCCGCCAGACTGGTTTCTGCTATTGAGAACCGAACAGGAGTAAAAGTTCCAATAGGACAGGTATTCATGGCAAGGACCCTCGGCTTGATCGGAAAAGAATTGGAATATCCATCATTTCAGGAGATACCGGATGATATGGTCCTGATAAAAAAAGGAACCAGGTCAAGGACCCTCTACTGTTTTCCTTTCAACAGGAATGGCGTATCCCTGAACTACGGAAAATTCTCTTCAACCCTGGCGGAGCACGTACGTGTGGTAGGTATCGATAAACCCTCTTACGGAGAATTCTCAACTCTTGAAGAAGATGCTTCAGATGCATGTGACAGGATTCTTCAGACACAGCCCGAAGGTCCCTTCAGGATAATGGGGTTCTGCTATGGAGGCCCCCTGGCATTGAAAACCTCAATGATCCTTGAGGAACGGGGCCACGAGGTCTTCTGTTGCCTTATAGATTTCCCTTTCTTTAAAAAGAGTGTCAGGCATTACCTTGAATATGGCCTTTATTTCTGTCTCGCCAGGAACAAGTTGTTGCTTGGCCATGTTCATTCAAAATTACGAAATAAGATCAAATTCAATGCGCAAAAATTCCAGATCAAGACTTTCTGGTCAGAGGGGGTCTATTTCAGAAACCCCTGCCTTCTCGTTACGGGTAAATTCATCCATTCCAGGGGTATGTCCAAAGCTCAGATGAAGGCTTCCATGAAGCATTTTGAGAACATTGAACATATTGCAACGGATCTGGAACATCTTCATATGCTGGATGGGCCGGCTTCCATTGAAGTTGGCAGGATCATAGGCACCTGGCTTGAAAGTACCTGGATGCCTGGATGCAGAATGGGATATGAGGAAAAATTGTCTGATTGTGGAAGATTTAATGAAAGGATCCCCGAGAAAACATAAATTGGATTATCAGTAATGATCCCTGGTGCCAGGTCATTATCTGCATGGAGGGTATTCCTGCATCTACCAATGACGGAGTGTAGAAGAACGCGTAAAGACCCGGAAGATCTCAGAATATAGAAAAAAGGAGTGGCATTATGACTTTTTCATCATCTATCTGGCTCGTGACAACAGGTTATCTCGCAATATCCCTTTGCATAGGGGTCTGGGCTTCCAGCCTGGGGCAATCCAGCTATGAACACTATACCATCGGTGATAAAAAACTCCGCTACTGGCACATCATGTTCACCTTCTTTGCCACTTCCTTCGGAGCGGGTAATATCCTCGGAAATGCCGATAAAGCGTATAAAGTCGGTTTGCCCTGGCTGGCCTATATCTTCGGGGCACAGGGATCCAAAATAGTATTTGCTCTCTGTCTGGTGGGATTTCTTGCCCGTTACAGGTATAAAAGTCTTGCGGAGTTCACCAACGAGATCATAGTCAGGGACAGGGTCACCAGGATCTTTTCCGCTCTGCTGCTCTGTGCGCCATGTATCGCCTGGACTGGAGCACAGGCAATGGGAGTGGGTCTTCTGTTCAAGTACTTTACAGGGACTGACCCTACCCTTGTGATCATAATCACAGCGGCCGTTTTCATCCTTTACACAACCATAGGTGGCATGGAGGCAGTTGTGTGGACGGACCTCTTCCAGGGAGTATTGATCTCCTTTCTTGCCCTGTTCTATTATTATTTCGCTTTCAAGGCCATCAATTTCGATTTCGCCTTTCTGGCCAGGGAACTCAGGTCTATCGACCCACTGCTGTGGGATCTCGGACAGATCAATTGGATAAAGACACTCAACCTTTTCCTTACAGCAGCTATGGGTACTGTTGTACTCCAGGTATTCTGGCAGAGATGTTTCGCTGCAGAGAAACCTGCGGAGGCAAGGAACGGAATGATCTTTACCGGTGTCCTGGCAATGGTCTTTGTGAGTTGTACGGCACTGGCCGGCATGATCGTCCGAGTCATGAACCCGGAACTGTCCACCGGTGTCGGTGCATGGATGATGAAGGAACTACTTCCACAATGGGCGGCTCTCCTTATGTTCGTATTCCTCATAGCCGCTACAATGTCCACGGCAGATTCCAACCTGAACTCTGCAGCAGTATGCATCATGAATGACATCATTTTGCCTTTCTGTCCGGAAATGTCGGACAAGATGAAGATCAGGCTTACCATGGGTATTACAGTATCCATAGGGATCTTTGCCGTTCTTGGGACCATGTATTTCAAATACATCATGGATTTTGTGAATTTTGCGTATACCATAGCCGGAGGAACATTGTGCCCCCTGGTGATCGTAGGGCTGTTATGGAAGAAGGATAAAAGGGCACCCTTCTCGCATGAAAATTGCAGGGTCACACCCATGGCTTCAAAGGTTTCCCTGATTGTGGGTTCCGCAGTAGCCATCCTTTTTTCCACGGTTCCCGAAATGAAAGGATTTTTCGGTGGTGGGGTCATTCCGGCAGGCCTTGTAACAACAGGACTTCTTTTCCTGGTATCTTCCCTGGGGAGGGACAGATCCCCTGTGGAACTGAAAGAAAGTGAGTTCAAGACCCCTTTACTGGAGGAGTGATAATGAATATTGAAAGGTTCCGCGAAATTGCTGACCATGTTCTGGAGTCGCTTCCAGGTGAGCTGTTGAAGAAGCTCAACGGGGGCATCCTTGTCCTTCCGGAAAAGAAAGAGGAGGACGATTACCTTGTTATGGGGGAATATGTGGAGGATCCGGTAATGGGCTCAGTGATCCTTCTTTACTATGGTTCCTTTGCAGAGGACCTGGAGGGTGGGGATCCGGATGAATGGGAAGAAGAGATAGAGGACACCATAATCCACGAACTTCGCCATCATATCGAATCCCTTGCGGGGGTCGATTATCTCTCGGATGAGGAGATGGAGGATCTGGACGGTGAAGACGAGCCGGAGTGAATAAGAGATCCCTTATTCTTCTTTCACTCAAGGGGGCAGGCAAAATGGAAGTGCAGACAAAAATTGAAGGTTTTACCATCAGGGATTGCACTGTTGAAGATATACCCATGATCCTGACCTTCATAAGGGAATTGGCGGAATATGAAAAGATCGATGACCAGTTAGAAGCTACGGAAGATATTCTGGCCGAAAATCTTTTCGGTGATAAGCCCTGTGCGGAAGTCGTCTTTGGATGCTGGAAAGGAAAGCCTGTTGGTTTTGCCCTTTATTTTCACAATTTTTCCACCTTGCTTGGAAAAACTGGCCTATACCTGGAAGATCTTTATGTCAGACCTGAGATGAGGGGAAAGGGAATGGGCAAGGCCCTGCTCACGTATCTTGCCAGGTTGGCATTGGAAAGAAAGTGTGGACGTTTCGAGTGGGTAGTGCTCACCTACAATAAACCTGCCATCGATTTCTACCGTTCCATTGGTGCCAAAGGGATGGATGATCTGCTCATAAACAGGGTTACCGGGAAAAACCTTGAAAAACTGGCCGGGGAATTCTCGTGATAAGAATGTCCCCCTGGGCAGTGTCTTTGAAAATGAAATGATCATGTAATACCAAAAGGGGCCTGCTTCCTCAAAAGAGCAGGCCCGTGATATTTGTATATATATCTCATAGCCAGGTAATATCAGCCTTATTCCTTTTTGGGATACCTCTTTGGGTATATTTGGCATAACCGAAAGCCATGGAAAATCCCAGTTCATATCCCCTTGGAACGGGAAGATGGGCAAGAATTGAAGGGTCTTCCCTGGCAGGCATCCTGACAAGCCCCAGCCAGCAGGTACCTATTCCGTAAGACTGGCAGAGTATCTCGAACCAGGATAGGGCAATGGTGGAATCTGTCTGCCCCCAGGGATTATCTGAAGGAACCATGGTCAGTATCAGCTGGGGAGCATTCCTCGTGATCCTGTCGATCCCTTTACAGTATAGATCCGAGATCTGGCCGAAAGCTGCAGCCATGGGATCATCCTTTTCTTTTTCTGCCAGTGAGGCCATCCATCTTGCGACCCTGTCCGCTATCTCAGTCACTTTTTCACGGCCGCTGATAACGATCCATCTCACAGGTTGCCTGTTGCTTCCTGAAGGGGCGTAACGGACAACATCCAGGATCTCTTCCAGCTTTTCCTTTTCCACGAGGTTTTTCTGGAAGGTCCGGGTGGTTCTCCTTGCAACAAGATGTTCCTTCAGTTCACCAGGTTCCAGGAAATCAATGGAGAGATCCCTTCCGGAGGGAAGGGTCCCTTCATAACCTGACGAGACGGCTCCTTCCGGACAGAATACCTCGCAATGGCCGCATTTTCTGCAGATGGGGTACAGGTTATCGGGAATGAAAGGGATTTTATGATCCTTCTGTTCAATAATACCTACCGGGCAGACTTCGGCACAGATGCCGCACCGTATGCATTTCCCCTCATCGAAGACGATCATTTCTGCCATTACGTTTTCCCCTCCTTCAGCTGGGATTATTCTACTTCTCCTGCCATTCTGGACTGCGTTTTTCGAAGAAGGCCTGGATCCCTTCCATGGAATCCTCCGTGGTACATAGTCTTGTGAAGACCTCGTTCATGTAGGCGAACTGTTTCTCGTACCCCATGTCTTCGGCAGTGTATAGTGCCCTTTTGGCCATCTGGACAGCGATAGGGCTTTTCCGGGCAAGTTCTGCTGCCCAGGTAAGGGCTTCCTGTTCAAGGTCTTCCCTGGGAACCACCCTGTTGATCAGTCCAAGGGAAAGGGCTTCCAATGCGGGGATGAGGTTCCCGTACAGAAGCATTTCCAGGGCCTTTTTTCTTCCCACCGACCGGGCAACAGGTATTACGGGCCCTACACAGTTGAGGCCAACGTTGATGGCTGTGAGCCCCATGCGGGCATCCTCGGAGGCAATGGCCAGGTCGGCTGATGCCACGAGGCCCATACCATTGGCGGCGGCCACACCATGTACCTGGGCTATCACCGGTTTCTTTATCCTGCTTATGGTCAGAAAGGGATGTTCCATCCGCTCCACCAGCTCCCGATTTTCCATGGCGGTCTTACCCTTCAGTTCCTTTACGTCAATGCCCGCGCAGAAGGCTTTCCCTGATCCCTTTACCACGATCACCCGTACATCCCTGTCAGAATCGAGATCCAGGAAGGCAAGGTCAAGTTCCCGGGCCATCTGGCTGTCGAAGGTGTTAAGTTTTTCCGGGCGGTTGAGAGTCACCTGTGCTACATGATCCTCTCTCTTTTCAATTATCAGTTTTTCATAATCCATTTTCAGGCCTCCCAGATAAGGTTATTTACAGATCCTTCATTTTTCCTGTTGAATTTTCAATAAAATGCCTTATGAGCTTTCCGGAAATTGACCTGGTGGAAGGGGTGTTCGGGATCTCATCGTGAGCATACCAGCCTGCATCCTCGATCTCGTTTTCGTCGATCATGATCTCTCCACTTTTCCATTTTGCAGTGAAACCGAGCATGATGGAGTGAGGGAATGGCCAGGGCTGGCTGCCGAAGTAAGCGATCTGGTCAACTTCCACGGCCACTTCTTCCAGGATCTCTCTCCTGACGGCCTCTTCCAGGCTTTCTCCAGGCTCAACGAAACCTGCAAGGACACTATATCTTCCCTTGGGGAAACGAGGGCTTCTTCCCAGAAGGATCTTTCCTTCCCTTTCAACTGCCACGATAATGGCAGGCGAAATTACTGGATAGACGGTATGGCCGCAACGAGGGCAGAGCCTCGCTCTTTCATGGGGCGAATCTTCCATGGCATTTCCACATTTCCCACAGAACTGGGTCTTACGGGTCCAATCCATGTAATGGTAAGCCATTCCTGCCGGTGTGAAATCCTCCTCTCCCAGGACGTCAAGGAGATGCCTCCTGCTGGTAAATTCCATCCCCGCAGGGGGTTCTGTTCCGGCATTGACCTCAGCCCAGTGAATGGCAGATCTGTCAGGAAATCCCATCACCTTTGTCCTGATGGGATCAAGTCCAAGCATGTCCGGAGACGGTAACCGGGGAAGAACTATATCATTTGACTCGTTAAAGACAAGGATCTCTTCTTCCCTGAAAATATACCAGGTGGGTGAGTGTCCGTTTTTGAAGGATAACATCCATGTTCCTCCGTTCCATATTTTCCAATCCATACCAGACCATTGTAAAACCCCTTTGAATATGAAACCAGTCCTTTTTCAAGTGGACGGAATAAGGATGGGAATCTGATTATCCTAATGGTTAAGTGGTCTATGTATATGAGCAATATAACTAAACTTCAGTTTAATTCTTGAGAATTGAAAGACATCTGATATATTATAGGCGTGTGATTTTCGGGGGATCTTATTCCTTCCTTCTTCTTTTCGAAAAAAAATTTAACTTTTCCGGGACCGGAAGGGATCCGGGAAAATAATACAATACCATAATATAAGGGGGATTTTTTGTATGCGTAAGTGTTCATTTGCATTGCTGTTTGTTGCGCTTCTTGTGGTTCTGAGTATGGGGACAGCCTTTGCGGCTGAAGATGTTATCAAGATAGGAACCCTCTTCCCGCTGACAGGTCCCTGTGCCCTTGCCGGCCAGCGCTGCCAGGCAGCAGTGGAAACTGCCGTGGAAGTCATCAACAATGCTCATCCGGAGATCAACGTTCCCGGAGCAGCAGCGGAAGGCGTTCTTGGAGGGAAGAAGTTCGTCCTCGTCCATGCTGATCACCAGGGCAAACCTGATGTAGCTAAATCAGAGGCAGAGCGCCTTATCGACCAGGAAGGCGTATATGCCATTATCGGAAGTTACAACAGCTCCTGCACAAAACCGGCAAGCTTCGTTGCAGAGAGAAAACAGAAACTCTTCATGTGCGGATGCTCCAGTTCTGCCGCCCTTACCAAGAGAGACCTCAATCGGTTCTTCCGCCTTGCTCCCACAGACGAGACAGAGTCTCTTGAATTCGTGGAGTTCATCAAGTACCTCAATGAGACCAAGAGCGCAGGCATCGAGACCGTAGGGCTTATTTACGAGAACACCGAGTTCGGTAAGCATGCAGCCGAAGAGGGCAAAGCTGCCGCAGAGGCCGCTGGTCTCAAGGTAGTTGCCGATGTGGCCTTCAACCCAGGTGCCACAAATCTCAACAGCGAAGTCCAGACCCTTAAGGCCGCCGATCCTGATGCCGTATTCGGAGCCTGCCTTGGAGGAGATTACACCCTTTGGGTAAGGACCATGAAGCAGATGGACTGGCTTCCGGATGTGGCCCTGAACTACTGCACCGGTTACCAGGATCCCATCATTGCCAAACAGCTTGAAGCCGATGGAGACTTCTTCATGGGTGGAACAGGCTACAGCCCTGAATTTGCAGAGCTTATGCCCGCTGTTGCAGCAGTTGAAAAGATCTACATGACCAAGACAGATCCCAGTGTTCCTTTTGACAGCGACTGCATCCAGGAGGCCATCGCAACCCTTATCCTTGCACAGGCCATGGAGATGGCAGGCACCACCGATTATGACGCAGTCCTGAAGGTCCTTCACGAGACGCAGTTTGATTCACCCATGTCCCTGGGTGGCAAGGTCGTATTCGCTCCTGGCGGACAGAACCTGAAGGCCATGAGCATCCTTACCCAGCTTCAGGGTGGATCTTACAAGAGGATCTATCCTCTGGATCTTGCGGACACCGAGCCCGTAGTTCCTATGGTTGCATGGGGCAGCCGTTAGGTTCCGTAAATTCATTCTGATATAAGTTGATTTTCAGAACGGGCGGCCTTATGGACTTTGTCGCCCGTTCTTTCTTGGATCGGGCATTTCGTCACTCAAGGGGGATAAGTAATGGTTACTTTTTTACAGGTTGCGCTTGACGGCATCCTCAGTGGGCTGCTTTATGCATTGATCGCAGCCGGCCTCAGCCTTATCTGGGGAGTTATGGATGTCATAAACTTTGCTCACGGGGAATTTCTTATGGTGGCCATGTACCTGAGTTACTGGCTGGGATTCCTCTGGAAGGTGGATCCTCTGATCTCATGGATCGCTTCGGGGGTATTCGCTTTCCTGGTAGGAGCACTGACCTACAAGCTCATTATCCGCCATACCATAGGCAAATCAGCCATGGCCGCACTCCTGGCCACTTTCGGACTTTCCATGTTCCTGAAGAACGTATGTCTCTACGTGTTCTCTCCGAATTTCCGCATCCTGAACGATACTTTCCTGGGGGGTAAGACCTTCTCCGTGGGAGGGGTCATTTTCTCTCTTCCCCAGTTGGCAACAAGCCTGTTCTCATTATGCGTTGTGGCTCTTGTGTATCTCCTGATAAAGAAGACACGACTTGGCTGGGCCATACAGGCCACTGCCATGGACAAGGAAGCTGCCGAGCTTATGGGCATCAATACCGAGTGGATCTACGTCCTTGTCTTTGGCCTGGGTGGTGCATGTGTGGGTATCGCCGGAGGCCTTCTTCCATCCTACCTGGCCACCTTTCCGGATGTTGGGGGCCTTTTCAGTCTCCTGGCCTTTGTGTGTGTAGCCATGGGAGGGTTCGGTTCTATTCCCGGAGCTCTTTTTGCAGCCATACTTATAGGTCTTGTGGAGGCTTTCAGCGGATTCTACGTGGCGCCTGTCTTCAAGTATGTTGCTGTATTCGGCCTCTACCTGGTTGTCGTGTTCTGGCGGCCCAGGGGACTTTTCGGGTGGTAATGGCCATGTTGACAGGAAAAGATATTTCCAGGGATGTTATGTGGTGGATAGTTGTAGCGGTCTTTGCCGCACTGCCGCTAATCGGCGTGTTGCCCAGTTCTTATACTGAACATGTGCTCATACTTATCATGCTTTACGGTTCCATGGCACAGGCATGGAATGTAATTGGAGGATATTGCGGCCAGACCTCCTTTGGCCATTCCGTTTTCTTCGGAATTGGTTCCTACGGGGCAGCTATGGCCGTCGTGACCTACGGGCTTTCTCCATGGCCGGGAGCTCTGATTGGAGCGCTTCTTGCCGCCGGGGTAGCGGCCGTGATCAGCGGACCCTGTTTCAAACTCAAGGGACATTATTTTGCCATTGCCACTTTCGCCATCGTAGAGATATTCAACAGGCTCTTCATGGTGTGGGACTGGATCGGAGGAGCTCTTGGACT
>JAFGMB010000120.1 GCA_016927765.1 Synergistales bacterium | reverse complement strand
GGGCCATGTACCCGTGGCAGAGTGGAAGCAGTGGCAGGGAAGAAACCCAGGAAATGCACCTGAACCCAAAATCCGGGAGATGGAATCCTGACAATTCCCACCTTCAGAGACATGTCAATGCAGCACTGGCCTACAACATATGGCATTATTACCAGGTTACGGAGGACCTGGAATTCCTTTCCTTCTACGGAGCGGAGATGTTCCTTGAGATCGCCAGGTTCTGGGCAGGTAAAACGACTTACAACAAGGAGATCGACCGTTATGAGATCCTCGGGGTAATGGGCCCCGACGAATATCACGATGCCTATCCGGGAGCCTCGGAGCCGGGTCTCGACAATAATGCCTACACAAACATCATGACTGTCTGGCTCCTTCAAAGGGCTCTCGATATTCTCGATCTCCTTTCAGAACCTGAACGCATCCAGGTTTGTGAAAAGATCGACCTGAAGGAAGAAGAAAAGGAACTCTGGAAAAATATCTCGCGGAAAATGAAAGTGGTCTTCCATGATGATGGCATAATTAGCCAGTTCGAGGGATATGAGCAGCTTCAGGAGTTCGATTGGGAAGGTTACCGGAATAAATACAGGGACATCCAGAGACTTGACCGGATACTGGAAGCAGAGGGGGACACTCCTAACAGGTACAAGGCTTCAAAACAGGCAGATGTGCTGATGCTTTTCTATCTCTTCTCATCGGATGAACTGGCGGAGCTTTTCAGCCAGCTGGGTTATGAGTTCCATTACGAGACCATACCGAGGAACATTGAATATTACCTGCAGAGGACTTCTCACGGGTCCACTCTGAGCAGGGTAGTCCATTCCTGGGTAATGGCAAGATCCAACCGTACAGAATCCTGGAAACTCTTTCTGGAAGCCCTGGAAAGCGACGTAGCGGACATCCAGGGAGGGACTACTCCCGAGGGTATCCATCTCGGGGCCATGGCAGGCACGGTGGATATCCTGCAAAGAGCCTACACCGGGATCGAGACCAGGAAAGGGGTACTGAATTTCAATCCGGCCATACCCCCGGAACTTGGAGAACTCCACATGCATATACGTTACAGGGGATATCCCATGGAAGTCACCATTGACCAAAAAACGCTGACCCTCAAAACCCTTCCCTGCCCGAGAGGCCAGATAAAGATAGGGTTCAGGGATGAAGTGATGGACCTGGATATAGGAAGTGGAAAGATCATAGAGTTCAAACTTTGATAAATGCCGGAACATTTTTGAAAAATCCTGTCTCTGCCATTAGTGATATTTCAATAGCTCTATGAGATCCAGTGTCTTGAAATGAAAAGGACCTCTCTTTTCAAGAGAGGTCCTCGATCTTATTCCCTGGGAGAGACATGCATATCTCTCACCGGACAGTTGATCAGTCCTGGATGGAACAGGCACTTCCAAGGGACCGAAGTCCAAGGGAAGTTCGGAGCATGATACGCTCTACAACCTGTCCATTGCGAAGTTCAGCTGCTTCGAAACGACCCTCAGGGGTCATCCAGAAGGGAACTTCATCAACGTAAACAAGTTTGTTACTCATTCAGTGTTACCTTACCTTTCCTGACAAATTCCGAAAAAGCGACACACAAGATATGACGTTTCGGTACCATCTAAACCCAGTGACGAAAAGTGTCGCCAAAAGAAAAGGCCCTTCTGAAGTATCCAGAAGGGCCTGAAACTTTTCTGGTTCAACCGGAGTATTATACCACATTACAGGAAATTGTAACCCTTCCATCCCTATTCCCGGTAAGAATAGTCCTCCACACAATCTTTCTACTAAGATATTTTCTCCAGTATCTGGTCCATGGACACACCTTCAAGGCCAAGCCGTGAGAGATTTCTTCCCTCCTCAAGATAATTATCCCCATTGATAGCAGAAAGAAGGGTTATCAGGCTATCTGTCAGGGGGGTTTCAACTCCTGCTGCCCTTGCAAAACTGACTACGGGAACGAGAAGGTTAGGCACGTCCTCCGTAACATAACGATGCTTAACGGTTTTAGGTGCATCTGAGCCATGTTTGGCATAGACGGGATTTTTTGAGAGTAACTCGTAGATGCTTTCTCCATCAACAGGATAAGCCTTTTTGATCCATTCCACAGCCGGGATAAGACCAAGGTGGTAGGCATCTCCCACTTTTACCCTTTCGGCATCCAGAAGTTCCTCCAGCCTGCCAACGGCAGGAGTTATACCGTCGGTATAGAAACGGAAATCTCCCCCGGTTCCTTCTATTCTTCCTGCATTAAGGAGGACAGCTGCGCAATGGACGATCATGTTAAGGTTGGAAAAGGCTATGCTGAGCACATTCCCCGCAGGGTGCAGAGGGATGGGGAAAACTTCCTGGATGTGGCTGATGAGGTCTTCCGTTAGAGAAGCGGGAAGAGCGGCAATGGACATCCCTTTTTTCAGGCCCCATACATGTACCTTGCCGGGAGCATCAGCTCGGCATGCATAAGGAAGGGTATCGGTTTCACACAAAAGGACATCAGACCTGACTCCCTTATCCTTCATGAGCTTCATGGCCTCCAGGGAGCCGAAATTTCCCGGAATGAAGATAAATTTCATACCCTCTTCAATATAAGGAAGAGCCTCTTTCATTATGGGTATCTGTCCGAAAGAGGGAACCACTACATAGACGACTTCAGTTCCTTCCAGGACTTCCTCCATATCAGATGAAGCCCTCAGTCTTCCGAATCCTTCAATGGCTCCGTTCAGTTCTATTCCGCCCTGTTGCTTTATCTTTTCGAGCTTGTCGGCAAATGCCGGATGTTCATAGAGCCTCACATCATTTCCCTTCATGGCAAGATGACCACTTAGAGCCTGTCCTCCGTTTCCAGCTCCCAGGACTGCGATCTTTTTCATGATCTACATCATCCTTTCTATAGTTTTGTATTACTGCCCTACATTTGTCTGTTACAATAATCCTGTCATAATGCTTTTTTAAGATCTAATGATCAATTCCAGGGTAGAACAAATCTGGTATAATGTGCGGGGCCAGTATCCTTTACCATTTTCAATTCCCCATTTATTGCGTTTGTTATAACCCTTGAGAAGGTGACTTGCTTGTGTTTAAACCTGCGAACAAATCTACCCTTTATGAGAATGTGCTACAGCAGATCCTTGGTGCTGTAAAAAAAGGCAAATGGAAACCCGGAGAAAAGATCCCCGGAGAGATCGCCCTGGCTGAGCAGTTCCAGGTGAGCAGGAACTGCATCAGGGAGGCCCTCAAGGCCCTGTCCATCCTCAAGATAATTGAAGCAAGATCAGGACAGGGAACCTTTGTGTCGGAAGATGCCCTTCGCCAGATAACAAACCGCGAACTCACAGAACACCTGTCTGAGAACGTCTCCATTATAGAACTGATGGAGATACGTATATTGCTCGAAAGCCAGATAGTCCGCTGGGCTATCGAAAGAGGTACCGATGAAGAATTTGAACGCCTGAAATCCATTATCGATGAAGAACGCCAGTTCGGTCGGGAACTTTCAGAATCAAGCCTTCAGCCCAGGGCCGAGTTTCACAGGATCCTTGCAGAGATCGCCGGGAACAGTATCGCCGTGAAGTTCCTCAACTCTATCCGCGGAGAATTCGACGCCCAGAGGAAACGTTACCTGGATATCCCCCTTGAACAATGGGAGACCATGATGAACGAACACGAAAAGATCCTCGATATGATCATAGCGAGAGATGCAGAAGGCGCCATAATAGAGATGGAAAAACATCTCCTCACGGGAATGAACGTTGTAATGAAATAGCCGTTCTTTTCCTTCTGATTTTTGAACCAGGAAAGAAAGCCGGGGATAGTCCCCGGCTTTCTCTGATTTACTCCTTACCTATGGTCACCCTGTTACTGACATACCTGTCAAGAACATCATCAAGCACTTCTATCCCAAGTCCAGGTCCAGCGGGAGCTTTTACCCTTCCATCCACGATGTTGGAAGTGTAATCCGTAACATCAGCATCAAGACGGAGGGGGGAGAAATAGGCGTGGCCATACTCATATAGATTGGAGACGGTCAGAGCTATGTTGAGCGAAGCTGCCTGGGTAATTCCCTCCTCTATCATGGAATTGAAGAGTATGTCGATACCCTTGCTCCTGGCAAGTTCAATTATCTGGAGTGAATTCCTGATGCCTCCATTTTTGCAGACCTTGATACTGAACACATCTGCTGCACCTACACGGATGACCTCCTGGGCATGGCGGTAGGAGAGCAGGCTTTCATCCACCGAAACGGGAACCCCGCACTTCCTTCGAATATCTGCCACTCCCTCGATATTCTCGGCATCGATGGGCTGCTCGAAAAGGACAGGATCAGCTTCCTTTGCGATACCGATGAATTTCATTGCAGAAGCCATATCATACCCCTGGTTTGCATCGACTATTATGGGGTACTCCTTTCCCAGGGCATCTCTCACGGCAAGCACCCTGTTGCCGTCATGCACAGGATCTCCGCCCACCTTGACCATGATGGAATGATACTTACTGTCCCTTACTGCTTCTGCTGCTGCCACAGTCTCATCAATGGTACCTCCGCCGATGGAACCCATAATAGGGACATCTTTCCGGAGAGCCCCTCCAAGTACCCTATAGAGGGGCATTCCGGCAGCTTTACCAAGAAGATCGTAGCATGCCAT
>JAFGMB010000119.1 GCA_016927765.1 Synergistales bacterium | reverse complement strand
GCCAGCTATCGTGTTTCAATACAGCCCTGCCTTACCTGGAGGGAGACTACGTGTTCTTCCTTGATTCCGATGATCTCTACGACAGAGAATACCTCTCCAGGGCGGTGGAATACTACCGCCATAACAGCATCTGCGATTTCCTCTTCTGCAAGCCCCGCCTCATAGACAGGGAAGCGAACAGCCTTGACCAGGTAAAAAGGAAGACCCCTTACTATAAAGAACACTATGGCTACACAGCTGCCATAACATGGGCAACGCACCGATGGATCGGCGCAGCCACTTCATGCATCTCCATGAAAAGGAGCCTGCTGGAGAAGATCCTCCCCATCCCTTATGAATCGGACTGGATCACCAGGGCGGATGACTGCCTGGTCTGGGGAGCTTCCCTCAAGGGAGGTTACAAGTGCCGGCTCATCGAACCCCTGGTCAATTACAGGATCCATGGTCAGAACTATTTCCAGGGCCGGGAAATACCGCCCCACAAGCGTTACCTCTGGGAACTTGCCAGGAACAGGGTCTTTCAATTCCTGTCCGAAGATCTCGATACCTCCAGGATGGCAGAACTTTTGAGATATGAATTCGCTGCCCTGCCGGAACTGGCCAGGGGTGACCTGGAACACTATCTGAAGGCGATCAGGGATTCCAGCATGTCACTCAGACAGAAATTGAGGCATTCCCGAAAAGTGATATCCCATTATTTTCGGAACAGAAGCAATAAATGACCGTCAGTGTAGATGCCTGTCCCATTTAAACAAGGCCAGGTGGAAATATTTATTGCTCTTGTGGGGAAAGGTCCTTTAAAAGGTGGTTGGAAATATGCAGAAGAAAAGGGTACTGGTTACGGGTGGTGCCGGTTTCATAGGGTGCCACCTTTGTGAAGAACTGCTTTGTCGTGAAAACAAAGTGATCTGTGTAGATAACTTTTTCACGGGCTCTAAAAGGAATATAGCCCGCCTCATGGACAACAGTAACTTTGAAATGATGGTACATGATGTGACCCTGCCCCTGTCAGTGGAGGTTGACGAGATATACAACCTGGCATGTCCGGCATCACCAGTTCATTACCAGTGGGACCCGGTCCAGACCACCAGGACCAGCGTCCTTGGGAGCCTTAACATGCTCGAGCTGGCCAGAAGCCTCGATGCCAATATTTTCCAGGCCTCCACCAGCGAGGTCTACGGTGACCCGGAGATCCATCCCCAGGATGAGGATTACTGGGGCAATGTAAATCCTATAGGCCCCCGTTCCTGCTATGACGAGGGGAAACGCTGCGCGGAGACCCTTTTCTTCGACTATTACAGGCAGTATGGGCTACATATAAGGGTGGCCAGGATATTCAATACCTATGGACCCGGCATGACCATGAATGACGGCAGGGTGGTCTCGAACTTCATTCTCCAGGCCCTTCAGGATGAGCCCATCACCATATACGGCGATGGTTCCCAGACAAGGTCTTTCTGTTACGTGGATGACCTCGTTCAAGGAATAGTGTCTTTCATGGACTCAGCCGAGGATTTTACCGGTCCGGTGAACCTGGGAAACCCCCAGGAGATCAGCATCAGGGAACTGGCGGAAAGGGTCATAGATCTTACCGGTTCAGCCTCGAAAATGATCTTCCATCCCCTTCCTTCCGATGACCCAAAAAGGAGAATGCCCGATATATCCCTCGCTGAAAATAACCTGGGATGGAGACCTTCAACAGGCCTTGAAGAGGGCCTCAGAGAGACGGTGGCCTATTTCGAAAGCCTGCTCAGGGAAGATGTGCCTTCAGATCCATGTCATCAACCTGATATAGTTGCAACGGGTAAGCATAACTGATTAGATGCAGGGTGCGCTGAAGCGCACCCTGCAATAACTTATTCTTTGGCTCTATAGGTTTTCTCGAAACCCCGGGACATTCGAAAAAATATGTTTATTATTTTTTCGGCATGATAGATATTCGAAGACAGGATCGCAAGAGCCTGGATAGAATATATTCATGCCAATGAGGAAAATGCATCATTATTTTGCTCATAAGTCCCGGGTGAAACAGTTTTTGACCTTGGTTTCCTCTGCGCTGGCTCGCAGAGCCATCTGCGACCTCTGCGGTAAACTTTGGTATTTGCTGTTTATTGTTCCTTTTATTATTTCAATAGTAGACCCTATTTTTTCCTACTTTCGCCCCTGCTTTAAGGATGGGTTATCAGATCCTGGCAAGGATGCAGGAAAACAGAGCATCAAAAAAGGGAGCTGAAAAATTCAGCTCCCTGTTCTTTTTCCTCGAAGAGAAGTGCTAATCCTGGGAAATAGCCTCCACCGGGCAGACGGGGACACAGCTCCCGCACTCGACGCAGGTATCGGGGTCTACTTCTGCCTTGCCGTCCACCATAGAGATAGCCTCCACGGGACACACTGACACGCAGGCCTCGCAACCTACGCATACATCCTTATCGACAACAGCCTTTGCCATCCTTGATCCCTCCTTGTTCCAATTCTCGTTGGCTGAATGCAAAGATTATAACCTGTAAGGTATAGCTGTTCAATTAAATTCGCATAAGGGTAGACAAACACCGGAGTGAATATAAAAAATACATCTTTTTCCCAAAAGCAAACAGCGGGGGAAAGCTTTTCATGGGTTTAATCGAAGATCAAAAATCGATTTACCGCAGGGACTCTTCGAGTCCACGCAGAGGTTTCGCGGAGGACGCAGAGGAGTCCATAAAACCTTACGGTTACATAAACCATGACATACATGTAAAAGATCGTGTTTTTTACATGACCAGCAATGGAATGGATCCACCGGCACACTTTTACAATTGTTCCTGTGTATTTCTTCCATTACCGGGAAAATGACCCTGTCATTTTTCAAAGATGTCATGGTTTTACAAAGATGCTTTCAACGCAAAATCGTAGATATCGTCTTGAATCAACCCTGAAATTTATTATGCAGCTCTTTGCATTTCATAAGCAGGATTAAAAGGTTGTCCTGTTTTAAG
>JAFGMB010000118.1 GCA_016927765.1 Synergistales bacterium | reverse complement strand
GTAGCCTTCCATCACTCCTTCCAGGCCTGTGGGGTTGGGGTAGGGCCACCGGTCATCGGTATCATACCTGAAACCGAGCCCAGGTGCTTCGGGATCACCGCTTGCTCCCATCATGATGAAAGGGTCCACCCCATTGAACATCCATCCTCCGAGGCCCATGGCCTGCAGCATCAATGCCCCCGCATAGCAGCTTGTACCGAGTTCAACGGTCAGCTCGGACATGGACCATTGTTCCACAAAGGTGAGGGGCCACACATTGGATATGTCCACCATGTCCCGGAACTCCTCTATCCCGGGTATGGGGCATTTATGGATGTCATCGTAAAGGACCAGGTTGTTCTGCAGCATGTAGCACAGGTTGAGAAGAACGTGCTGGGAAAGGTCTCCCACCGGGATGACCAGCAGTGTAGAGGGTCTGTTGACCACCCATGTGTTATGGGCCTCGATGAAAGGGATCTCCGAAGGTATCCGGAGACGCCCGTCATGGATCTTGCGGACATGTTTCCTGGTGTTCTCCAGGAATGCTTCCAGGTCCCATGAACCGTCTTCGAGCCTCTCCTCAAAGGCGGGTGCATCCCGCAGCTCCAGCAGGTAAAGGCCATCGTCATCGGTGAAGAAGGTCTGGCTCGTGTGGAACCCTGCTGCTGACGGGAACAGCCTTCCCCCCGCAGATGCGGCATAGTTGGAAATATGAGGGGCATAGTGGGCTGCCCTGTAGATAAGGTTGTTCCAGGTGGTATTGCCCCCGCAGGCTGCCACTACAAGCATCTTTTCGAGTTCGCTCAGGGGAAGGCTTTCGTGGTTGGATCTATAGGCGAACACTCCGTCCGGTATTTCCGCCCCCATGAAAAACCGTCTTGAACGGCGTCCCAGGAGGGCCTCCATCAATGGGAAAGACTGCATTTCCTTGAAACCCCTGTTTAATGGCAATTTATTCATGGATCTCTCCTTCCGTTAGAAGATGATGATTCATTTTTACCTGTTTCTTCCATGATCAGGAAAAGTGCCAGGGAGGAAGAAAGATAAAATTGAGCAACACCTTAGGGTGAAATGACTTTACTCTGCGGTGCCTGCAAGCCTGGGCTGGACCTATGGGTGGAGAAGAAAAGGACAGGATCCGAAGCAGTAGAAGACGGGATGAACGTTCAGTTCCGCTTTATTTCTCCTTATCCAGATGAACGGAGACGGGTGTTGTTTTAGTGATGGTATTGAAAACGGGTGAATATTTCTGGGCTGTGCGCACCATTTCTTCTTTCTCTTCGTCAGAAACATAGGCATCGATCTTGAAATAGACCCGGATGTCCTGGTACCCTACAGGTACATCCTGTGAAATCCCGAGAAAGCCCCTGAGGTCTATATCACCCTCGTACCTGGACTGGACCCCTTTTATCTGGATCCCCCTGGCAGAGGCGTGGGCTACAAGGCTTGTGGTAAGGCATCCGGACAGGGCGACAAGAAGAAACTCCACGGGGTTTCTGCCTTCGTTATTCCCCAGGAGAACGGGGGGCTCATCCATGTCGTAGTCCACGGGGGGCCGTGTGTCATCCTCCTTCAAAGCGCCGTAGAAATCTTTTACGGTACCGCGGCAGTGGGTTCCGCTGACCCATTTATTGGTGGCCCGAAACTGGAACTTTGCAATGTCGGGATTTTTCTTGATGGCTTCAATGGTATTGAACAATTCGCTCACTTTTACGCCATTTACAATTTTCTGGTCTGTCATTCAGTTCACCTCCTTTCAAGGACAGTTGTAAATTATTGTTAGCCCTGCATCTGATTATGTCAAGAAGTGTGCACAGTGTTAACGAGATGAAGAAAAAATCGGGGTACTGGAAAGCAACGTCAGGGCTCTCGGGATATTAGAATGGGAAAAGGGAAAATCGGGGGTTTGATGTGAAAAGTAAGTCTTCAAGGGGGTTCAGTAATTAAAACATCTTTTAGTATAACCACGGTTTGAAAATAAGGTGCTTCTACACACCTGAATGTACGAGGTCTTGCAAAAACACTTTTATACTACAATCAGTCCAAGGTCATACCTCGAAGAATCGAATTTCCAGTTGCCATAAAACGTGGAACGAATGGAGCTCAAAGGACATTTTCGCTAAATTCCAATGGGAGCTCGCCATTCACTGAATCCCTTCAGTAGTTGTTGGATAGACCTGGAGAAAGAGTGAACAATCCTGCTCGGAGAAGAAGATATGGGCACGATGGTCGCCACTGTCTGTTATGTCATACTGACCACCTGGAACTGGGATTCCTGGGGCAAGACCACCTCTTCCGTGCTGTTACCCTGCAGGTCCAGAGAGAGCCTACCGGTCGGATATTTCAAATTCCTGCCGGGAGAGAGCGATCTTCATATGCATTGACCAATTCCTGGCCATTAAACTTTATTCCACAACAAATGATCCCATCATTCCCATGTCATCGTGTTCGAGAATGTGGCAATGATATACAAAGGTTCCCTTTTTCTGGAATTGAACCAGGACCCTTACGGTCTCATAAGGATATACAAGCACTGTATCTTTCCAGCCTCTTTCGTTGATCGGCGGAGCAGATCCGTCCCTTTCGATCACCCGGAACTGTACTCCGTGAATATGGAAGGGATGAGCCATAGCCCTGGCCATGGGCATTCCTCTTCCGCCCATTCTATCCATTCTGCCCATGCCTCTCATCATGTTGCCTCCCATAGGACCACCCTGGAACATCTCGTTCCTTATCTCCCAGATCTCGGTATCGTTGAGCTGTACCACCTCGTCTATACGATCCAGATCAAACTGTCTTCCGTTGATACTTACCATGGGGCCCATTCCCGAAAGAACAAAGGTTCGGTTCCTGACAACCTCAGAAGTATCCACTGGCTCGATCTGGGTAAGGTCCCGGGGTAAGGAGCTTTGTTTTGCTCCTTCATTATTGTTCACTAGACATGCGAGGATCTCGAATTCCGGCGACCTCAGGATCGCCCGGTCTCCATACTGGCTGCTGGAAAAATCTACAAGTATTTCTGCCCTTTCTCCAGGGGCCAGGGTTAAAACCCTGGTCTGAACAGGGCTGGACAGAAACCCTCCGTCAGAGGCTATCTGCCAGAATGTCCTGTTGTTCTCGAAGAAAAGGTCAAAAACTCTTGCGTTGGATCCGTTGACCAGCCTGAAACGTATCATTTCCCTTTCAACTTCAAGATAGGGATTATAGGTTCCGTTAACAACAGGTACGTCTCCCATCATTCCGTGCATGGTGTCCATCATGTGTGTCAGATATACCAGTTCTCCATTTCTGGAGAAACGTTTGTCCTGGATCACCAGTGGGATGTCGTTTTTTCCGTAATTGCCTGGTAGATCGAGGTTCCTGGATATGTCATCCTCTACAATAAGTATCCCCGCGAGCCCCATATATACCTGTCTTCCAGTGCGGCCATGAGGATGAGGATGGAACCATAGTATAGCTGCAGGCTGATCGACCAGGAAAGAAACTTCCCATGTCTCACCTGGGGCGAAAGGATAATGGGGACCTCCGTCCTTTTGTCCCTCCACTTTCATCCCGTGCCAGTGGAGAGTTGTGTCATCATCAAGTTCATTGATTACCCTGGCGTGAAGGATCTGTCCTCTTTCAACCTTTATGGCAGGTCCCAGGTAGGAACCGTTGTAACCAAGGGTCTTAGTGTAGTGTTCCGTACCAAAAAAGGAAGTTCTCCCCTGCATTGCCCTTAGAGTTATATCCATTGCGTTAGTGCCGGGGTTTTCGTCTTTCATCAAAGGGGGGATCTTCAGGGCATTTTTCTCGCCGATAAACGAAGAAGCATCCTGTGCAAGGGCTGCTATTGCACCAGGAGGGGAAGCCAGGACTAACCAGGTCATTATTGCTGTCAGTGAAACAACGAACAGTCTTTTTGGCAATATCATTACAAAACACCTCCAGTTAATTACCTGAAAGATGGATGTGATGGTTGTCTTTTACACGTTCACACTATAGAAAACATACAGAAGCTCTGGATCTGGAAGATCTTATGCCTGTCAGGTTTTTCATTGCAATGCCGATTCGCCGAGTTCAATTGTTATTATAGTACTAACAGTCAGAATATGTTCCAGTGTCTGGGTTTTTATAGTTCTGATCTGTAGAAACAGGTTCTACTATTGAAATCGCAGATACTGGTAGCCCTTAAGAGGCAGAAAAAGGTATAAAATGAATTTAGGACGGAGGTCTGGCCGAGTCGCCCATTCGGTTCGCCGGGTGGATCAGACTGTATATGCCGCCTCCGTTTTTTTTGACATAGAACCAAATGCGGTCAGGTTTGGAACTGACGGTTTTGAGCCAATTATGGCCTTGGTGTTTTGTGGTTAAAGGAAAACTTGAGGTTTGCATTATCTTTGGTTATGCCTTAAGGGGAAGCTGTCCAGCTTCCCCTTAATCTATAAGGCAGTTTGTTATACGATATTTTATGGATGATCGTGGTCTTGTGCCTGCAGTTATTCCCGGTCCAGTTTCATTCCTATTTCAAGACCCATTTTTTTGTAATGAGGTTCCAGGGGGTATTCTTCCTTGAGCGTAAACTGCACAGGGAGCCCGCCATCCGCTTCTCCTATGGCATCAAGGGCCTCGACAAGTCTTTCCAGTTTCTCAATGGGTGCGCTGAAAATGATCTCGTTATCCTGGGCTGCCGCTCTTCTTCTGTCTCCGCCGCAGGGGACAACCACCTGGAAGTTATTTTCCAGCATTGTGGGGATCACCGCATACACGCAGGCGGCATGGGCAGAGATCCTTGAATAGATATCATGTCCATCGATCCAGTTCACGGCTCTCATGATATGGGTCAACTGGGAGGGGTCACAGTATATGATCACCACATGGGGAGGCCTGTCCTCAGGGAATGAAGACAGGGGAGCGGAAAGCACGCCCTGGTATTGGCCTGCCTCGAAACGGGGCATATTGGAAGCCCATTGTTTGCCTGCCTCTAGAGAACTGGCAGTGCCGGGATACCTGTTATGCCCCTCCAGGAAATCTTCTGGCGGTTCAGCCAGGCCATATCCCACCACCGGTTCAAAGCACCACATATCATCCATGGTCATGTAGAGGGACATTCTGCTCCTTCTCGATAAAGCAAAACCCTGGCAGGTCGATAAATGATAGCCCAGATCCTTGTAGGGCTGAAGGAATCCATCCGGTTTTTCTTCGCCCACCTTCAGCATTCCAATTCCCAATGGTTCTGTTCTAAGAAAAAGATGTTTTTTCAGTTTCGCAGAACTTTCTTCAAGATGGATAGTCATTCTTTTCGTCCCCTTCAGTTCGAATAAGTAAGGATCGCCTGGACACTCCTGTCCGGGCCGATAAGATCCCGGATGATCAGGGTCAAACCTATGAAATTATGGACAACGGGTCATGTGGGGCACACCTGTGTATCTTATGTATCTTATATACCCTTACTCCCATTTCGGGACTGTTTCTGCATAGCCCTGTTTTCTGAAACTTGTAATGGGCGATCCAGGGGGCTAATGTTATAAATAGTGTAACTTATCCCATAGACACATTTCTCCTCGAATACAAACCTTCCTGAAATGATCAACCCCATTAGAAATATGGTATGTTACCCATTGATGGCCTGGCATACGGGAAATTGTCCTCTTTTCAAATAGCCCAGTTCCAGGGGGTCAGCTTATTTCATTACTTCATTTCAATAGTTCGTTGACAAAACACTACGAATGCTCTATAAATAATAACAGAAATTGATTACGCTATAGCTCAATAAAAGTTCATTATATGGAAATAAAGGGATGAAATTATGTCGAGCATAGAAAAAGGGTTAACCATAATTGATCGATTAAGCACACCTCCTTATGAGCTGTCCCTTTCAGAATTATCTGTGGACCTCAGGATAGGTAAAAGTGGTTTATGCAAAATCCTTGCAGAATTGGAACAGAAGGGGTTTGTAAGCCGTCATTCATTAAGCAGGAAATATTCATTGGGGACTGTTTTCTTAAGAATGGGTACTCTATACAAGTCAAGGTCAGGTTTGGAAGATATCGTAGAGCCGATCCTTGGCATGATCACCGAAATCACTCAAGAAAGTTCTTATTTTGGGATGAAAGATGGCTATGAATCCTTCCTTGCATTCAAAAAAGAAGGTATTTACAACTTTCCTTACACTCGGACCATAGGTAAAAAAATTACCATAAACGCAGCCTCTACAGGAAAAGTGATTACTGCTTTCAGAACAGATGAAGAAATTCAATACTTACTCAAAACAAGAGACCTAAAACAATGGACTCCTAATACCATAATAGACCCTGTCAGGCTTTTTGAAGAATATAGAGAGATAAGAGACCAGGGATGGGCATTGAATAATGAAGAATATCATCTGGGTTTTATGGGAATCAGTGTACCGGTTTTTTATAAAAAGAACGAAATTTTTGGATGTTTGACTGTCGTAGGAGCAAAAGAGAGGTTTACAGAAGAAAAGATCAGATATTGGTGTCAGTTAATGAACAATGGCGCGGAATCAGTATCGGAAGAGATCAGTATGAGGCTATGAGAGTTTGTCAGTTTTTAAGAAAGGAGGTTATTGTATCGAAGGATAAATGAATAGGAATATCAGAGTAAGAGTATATTTTCTCAACTAGGAAGCGAGTGATGAATGTTGGATCCCAATGTGGCGAAAGATTACGATGAATATCAAAAAGCAGGCAGGATATGGGGACTTGTCCCTCGGGAAAGGATAAAAACCATTAAATTCCCACGGGTACCCAAAGAGATATCTGACCAGTTCCTGGAAATAGAAGACCTCACTTCAACTGTATCAGATGTTTTAGATTCTTTGGGAATTTGTGGGGCCGTAGCGGCATCTCATCTTCCACCGGTAATTCCCGGGAAAAGAATAGCGGGGACAGCAGTCACTTTAAGAAGTATACCTGAAAGAAAAACCCCAACTCAGGGCTACGTAGACAAAGAATTTATCAGAATGTCCACCCGAGAAGTCTATTACCTTTCAGAACCTGGCGACGTCCTTGTTGCAGATTTTGGAGGCGATAGGGATGTTTCAAATATGGGAGGTCAATCCTGCACAGTGGCGAAATCGATGAATTTCTGTGGAGCTGTTGTCAATGGTGCAGTGAGAGATGTACCTACCATCCGCAAAATGGATTATCCTGTGTGGTCATGTGGAATTACTCCTATTACAGGAAAATTCCGAATGGAAGCTATTGAGATCAATGGTCCTGTTTCAGTACATAATATAGTGGTTTACCCAGGAGATTTTATCGTTGCCGATGATTCCGGAATATGTGTCATCCCATTCGACAAAGTCGAGTATGTTTTAAAGGAGATCCAGAAAATCGATGCGGAAGAGGAAAACATGAGAGAGTTAATAGAGGAAAAAAGACCAATAAGCGAACTTCGGCCTTTGTATCGAAAGAGGTATAAATAGCCGGGTATTCCTACCAGGCTTAAGGAGGTATTACGAATGATTATTAAGAGTAAGGGTAAGGTATTGAGCCTGCTTCTAATTGTTTGTCTCATAGCTATTTTTGCGTCGGTCTCTTATGGAGAGACATGGAAACCCTCAAAACCAATCACCCTGATAATTCCCTCAAACCCTGGAGGCGGACATGACAATAACGCCAGGATCGTTGCAAAAGTGGCAGAAAAATATACCGGGCAGCCGATCAATGTGGTCAACCAACCCGCCGGAGGGGGAGTTGTAGCATATTCCAAGATGATGACTGCTGATCCTGACGGACTTACAGTAGGTCAGGTCTCTATTTCGATAGTCTCCGATCAATACCTGATCAACGGGTGCAACTATAACCAGGATTCCTTCAAATATATCGCCCAGATCGCTGCTGACCCGAATAACCTGGTGGTGGCCACTGATGGACCATTTGGGAAGATGAACCTTGAAGAATTTCTTGAATATGCAAGGTCTAATCCCGGCAGGGTCAGAATTGGGGTATCTGGCAACTGGACAAATCATGATTATACTAGACACCAGATCGAAAGTACCGCAGGAGTTAAATTCCAGAGGGTTTCGATCAAGGGTGGTGCCAATATAGTCATGGCTGTCCTTGCAGGTGATCTTGATGCAGGTGTTCCTTATCCCTCAGAAGTCAAAGGCCAGGTAGATGCAGGGAAAATGAAGATCCTCGCCCACAACGCGGAAGAGAGGCTTGATCTGTGGCCTGACGTCCCAACATTCAAGGAAAGAGGTTTAGATGTGGTCCTTCCGATATGGAGGATCTGGGTGCTGCCACTTGAAACACCCCAGGAAATCCTTGACGGTTGGTATTCGATCATGGAAAAGACCATGAATGACCCGGAATTAAAGAAAACCTATGCAGATACAGGGATCGGCTATGCCTTTAAAGGCCCGGAGGAGACAAGAAAAGTTATTGACAAGGCCCATATTACTTATAAGAAAATTATCGAAGAGGCAGGCCTGGAGAAGAAATAATTGAATCCGTCCAATACAGGAGGGTTATAACCCTCCTGTATTGGTATGGTGGTGAATATTGATGTTTGAGAAGATCACTGGTGGAATAATGATCGGGATTTCCCTGATATTGTTTTTCACCCTTAATGAAGTACCCTTCAAGCCGGTTTTTTTCCCCAAAACTTTGCTCATTTTGCTGATGCTGCTGAGCATTGTACTGATCTTTAGGGGCACCTCTGGTAAACAGATTGTGATTGATAACTGGAAAGATGTTGTAGGAGCAGGGGGCATTATGATCTGCTATGTCATTCTTATTGCCCGGGTTCCTTTCATTATTGTGACAACAGGTCTTTTTTTTATAGCACTCCTACTATCGAGGTATAGCAGGAGCATGGTGCGTATTTGGGGAATATCCTTCGGCCTGGCTTTGGCCTTTTATTTTGTTTTTGCCCGGCTTTTCAATGTTCCTATTTAGTAGATGAACACACGAGGTGAAGTGTAGTGGAAAATGTATGGCCCATGGTCCTCCTTGGAATCCAGAACTGCTTTCATCTTCCGAATCTTTTCTTTATGGTGGGGGGTACATCCCTGGGTGTTATTGTAGGGGCCTTGCCGGGTCTTTCTGCTACTACAGGGATGGTCCTTCTTCTACCTCTTACCTACGGGCTACCCATACAGGCCGGTCTACTAATGCTGGCTGGGGTATATTGCGGTGCTCTGTATGGTGGTTCAATTTCTGCAGTGCTGATAGGAATTCCTGGTACAGCTGCTGCTCTTGCCACAACTTTTGATGGTTTCCCTATGACAAGACAGGGGAAGGCCAGCGAGGCTCTTTTATATGCTTTATATGCTTCTGCCTTTGGTGGGGTCATCAGTGCTTTTGTGCTTATGTTCCTTACTCCTGTCATAGCTAAATGGGCATTGAAGTTCGGACCTCCTGAGATATTCGCCCTCGGGCTCTGGGGTATGACGGTAGTATCAAGTATTGTAGGTCAAGATATCGTGAAAGGTCTTGTAATGGCTATCCTGGGATTATTGGTAAGTACTGTTGGTGCTGACCCCATGGAAGGATACAGCCGCATGACCTTTGGGAACTTTTATCTCATTGGCGGATTCAGTTTCGTCCCCATGGTTCTTGGAGCCCTGGCAGTTCCGAGAGTGTTTGATATGGCAGAGAAGCTGAATGCCAGGGGAAAAGAGTATTTTTCATCTTCTGGGACAAGAAAGTTTTTCCTTAAGCCCAGGGAGATCCTTCACTATTGGGTGCTTTTAATCAAATCTGCCATCATTGGAGTGGTTGTAGGTATAGCACCTGCTGCAGGTCCTACGATAGCTTCATTTCTCAGTTATAACGAAGCCAAGAGGGTTTCAGCGGATCCATCATCTTTTGGCAACGGTAATCGCGAGGGCGTTATTGCAAGTGAAACTGCTAACAATGGAGCTACAGGAGGAAGTCTGGTGCTTGCACTATCCATAGGTATACCCGGGAGTGCAGCAGCAGCAATTCTTCTTGGAGCGGTAATAATGAAAGGGATACAACCGGGACCAATGTTGCTTGAAAATAACCCTGAAACAGCTTTTACATTTTTTGCAGGTTTTCTTTTTGTCAATATCCTGGTATTTATACTTGGCCATTTTTTTATTCAGATCGGGTTCTCGATAATCAAAATGCCTATAAAAATACTCGCCCCAGTGATATTCGTTACCTGTGTTTTGGGGGCTTTCTCTGCCGAGAACGATATATTCAACGTATACGTGATGGTTATAGTTGGTATCCTTGCATATTTGCTGGGTAAAATGCAATTCCCAATGCCTCCTTTTATCCTTGCCTTGATATTAGGACCAATAATGGAGGCGAATTTCTGGGCGTCCTATTTAATTTCTTACGGGGATTACCTGATTTTCTTCAAGAGACCTTTATCTATGATCTTCATGATAATTGCAATTCTGACATTGTTAACACCCTTGTTAGTAAAGAAAAAGAAAAGATCAACATAAATTGAATTCAGCCCGTAAAAGCACTTCTCTAAGTCTATCTTCACCATCTTCCAATTGATAACAGGTGATCTACAGACATAGTGATGTTATCGGATATCCTATGTCGAGGAAGGCAAACTTGAGTGGATTTTGGGATCTGATTTATCCGGATAGATCCTGCGGGTGGTCCGTCTCATATAAAAGGACATCAAATGATGCAGCCTTGTAAATAGTGTCAGTTCTTCCCTTGACACATTTCCTTGACATTACCTTCAACAGTTTCTGTTCATGGATAAAGGTTAGCCAGGATTAAATTCATGTCTTGCATTTCCTGATTGGCAACATAGATTCATAATTTCAGCAACAGTGCCTATCCCTTCAGTTAGTTTAATTACAGGGAAGAATATGAGAGGATGGATGTAACGATCGTTCCAGGCATGGTGTATCTTTTCATTCTGGGTATTATAGGCTGGAAGCTCTTTGTTTTTTTGCGCTTCCCGGCACCGGACATGCTGGGGGCCCTTTTTATGGGTTCGATCATTGGTATGTTTGGTTTGCAGTTGGCCTTTCCCACGAATGAAATCACTTTTGTCTCTAAATTAGTGATCGGAAGCTTTATTGGCTTGAAAGTCAACAGGCCCATCCTTAGGGAAATGAGAAAAATCTTCCTGCCAGCGATCCTTGTATCCTTCTGGATGCTTATCCTTTCCATCAGTTCAGGTTTTCTGCTTGCCTGGGTAACCCGTCTTTCATTAGGGACCGCTCTTCTTGGATCAAGCACCGGAGGTCTTACAGAAATGGCTCTATTAGGCATTTCTCTTGGTGAGGATCAAGTGAGTATTACCTTCCTCCAACTGTTCAGAGTGGTTTTCTTCCTGGTCTTCATGCCCTTTATCGCCAGTTGCGTGAACACCAGACACGCCCCTAAGGAAGGCCACTCCCTTCCTGAGGAGGATATACCGGATCTCCATGAGGCTGAAATCAGTTATAATAACTATATTGGCGGTATCCGACTGGCTTTGACAGCTATTGCAGGGGGATTGACCGGTCGTATCCTTGGGATTCCAGCCGGCGATCTTTTAGGATCCATGTTCGGGGTGGGGATCTGTAATGTTCTTTGGGGTGGTTTTAGCCGAGTCCAGCCTAACCTGCGTGTCCTCGCACGAATCGGGGTAGGGCTGGCCATCTCAAGGGAAGTTACACGAGAAACAATAATGATGCTTTCCAGCATGCTTCTCCCTGTTTCGGTCCTGGCCATAGTAATGATCCTTGCCGGGATACTGCTCAGCTTGATCCTGTATCGCATAACCAACTGGAACTACAGTACCTGTCTCCTTGCCTCATCTCCAGCAGGACTCACCCAGATGAGTATGATTGCCGAGGAGGTAGGAGCTGATCCCCTGGTGGTAAGCGTTCTTCACACAGTACGCTTAGTGAGCGTTTTCACAGTGCTTCCCATATTATTCAGATTTTTGATCGACTAATTGCCTGAAAGAGAAATAGATCTGTATCTATTCACCTATTAGTTTGTGTGGTGATGATCAAATCTGTTGTTAAGACCGATAATATATTCACTGATCCACGGGAAGTTAGCCATTTGAAATATGGAAAAAACCACTTAATACCTCATGTTGCTACAAAGGGTATCCTATTCATTGAATAGAATAAGGAATCAGCATGTTGCTACCGTTATAAATAGTCTGGTTGATCCTCCAGGACGCATTTCACCAATAACAAAAAGAGGAGATAAAGGATGATACGTGCTTACCGACAGGCCGATATAGATAAGGTTTTGAACATCTGGCTTGATGCCTCGATCAAGGCACATCATTTCATAGAAAAAGAGTTCTGGGAATCAAAAGTTATAGACATGCGTGAGAGCTATTTACCAGCAAGCGAAATTTTCGTATTTGAGGAAGATGAGATCATTAAAGGCTTTGTCGCTTTATCTGGAGATACTCTGGCTGCCATCTTTGTCTCCCCCAATGAACAGGGAAAGGGAATTGGCAAACAGCTTATAGATAAGTCGAAAGAAGTCCGCAGAAACCTGGAACTCACCTTATATAAGGAAAATCGCGATCAGAAAATTAGGGTCAGGTCTTGCAAACCTATTTTTGTGCTACAATAATGTCATGGCCAGACCGCTAAGAATCGAGTTCCCAGGTGCCATCTACCACATAACCTCAAGAGGTGACCGCCGGGAAGATATCTTTCTTTCCGATGAGGATCGTTCGCTCTTCCTCGATACCTTCTCCCGGGTAACGGAAAGATACTCCTGGATCTGTTACGCCTACTGTCTCATGACCAACCACTATCATCTCGTCATTGAGACTCCTTTACCCAATCTGTCTTTGGGCATGGCTCAACTCAACGGCATCTATACACAGAAGTTCAACCGTAAACACGACAATGAGGGCCACGTGTTCCAGGGCAGGTTCAAGGCCATCCTGGTGGAGAGGAACACCTACCTTCTCGAATTGCTGCGTTACGTGGTGCTCAACCCTGTTCGGGCCAGAATGGTGAATTCCTCTTCCGAGTGGCCCTGGAGCAGCTATGAAGCGACTGCGGGTTTGAAGGATAGGCCGGAATGGCTGGATACTTCATGGGTACTTGGCTGTTTTGCAGATGATCCAGGTATTGCAAAAGGAGAATATGTCTCCTTCGTTGGCCAGGGTATGAAATGGGGGGAAAGCATCTGGGAGGACCTGAAGAAACAGATCTACCTGGGTTCGGACGATTTCATCGAGAAGGTTCAGGAACTGAAAAAAGAGGACCGGGACCTTTCTGATTTTCCCCGGGAACAGGTTTCCCCTGTTCGGGAAGATCTTTCCTATTACCGTTTTTATTTCAATAATCCCAGGGAAGGCATGGCAAGGGCCTATCTGGAGGGGCGGTATACTCTCAAAGAAATCGGCCGGGCTTTCGGGGTTCATGCCACTACAGTGAGCCGCGTGGTAAAAAGATGGGAAGACAAAAGACCGTAGGTAAAGTTCAAAGAACTCATACTAAGACACACAATCCCCACCACGAAACCAACAAAGGACTCTTAGATTCAAAACTGAGACAATATTTTGTAGCACAAAAATGAATTAGAAAGACCTGACCACGCTATTTCTATTGAGGAGTTCATAAAGATACTGGATGAATACCTGTATTTGTATAATGAAACAAGGATAAAGATATCCTTAGGTGCATTAATTCCAGTGGAGTATAGAAAAAAGCCTCAGTTCAGCAGCTTAGCGGTCCAAATAAACATCCACACCCCCTTCACATATTATTCCGGTTATTACGAAAGGTTTACTAACTACGCCCGCCATTATTCAGAAAAATGATAAAAACGACGATAAAGCGCTTTCAAAGCTCATCAACCAAAAAGGTATGCCGCTGCTTTTGAAATATGACTCGGCATCTCTTCAGCGTGCTATTATAATCTCAAGTAGAATATCTATAAAGATAATTTCAATAAAAAAGGGAGAGGAAATTATGATCGATCTTAAAAGGATATCACTGGTTTTTTCTGCAGGCTGCTTTGGCGGTCTACTTAATAGTCTCGTGGTATGGTTTTTCGGGATAACAGGTATCACTGGATTGTCTGGAGTAACTATAGCTCCCGCCCTAACTCCTCCCTGGCTGTATCCAAGAATAGTCTGGGGAGGTCTCTGGGGATTTCTTTTTCTTTTACCGTTGTTGAAGGATCATCTCTGGTGGAAGGGTTTTCTTCTGAGTCTGGGGCCAACCATAGTACAACTGTTCATTGTTTTTCCCGTGAAAGCTCAGAAGGGTATGCTGGGATTGGATCTTGGGAGTTTAACTCCTCTGCTGGTTATTTTCTTTAATACTGTTTGGGGATTTGCAGCAATATACTGGCTTATTCTCGCTGGAGAGAGTAGTAGCAGGAAATAACTCAATAAATTTCGGCCTCTGACCAAGATTTTTTTCAAAAACCGGGGTCATGGCTTGCAAACACGTTTTTGCACAATAACCTGGGGATGAATATGCAGGAGCAGGGATATCTTTTTCCTGACCATCTGGATCATTTGGACCATCCTCAATAGACAACAAAAAGCCACCCGGGTTTTTCCGGGTGGCTTTTTATTCCAGGTGTCTTGCATTCATTCCTGGTTTTCCGAGTGCCAATGGGCCATGTGTGTGGCATGGGTCTCCAGGTATGACCCTGGCTTATAGAATTGGTCATAGAAATCCAGGTCGAGATGATGGGCCTGGAGATACATGATAAGGAACATGGAAGGCACTGTGCCAGGGAATTTCCCGAAGGTGTCGTATATGTACCGAGCCTGGAGTGCTATGCAGGCCCTGAATCTCTCGTCATGGACCTGCGCGGCCGAACGGACCTTGCGGCTGTCTTTCCACGGGCCGGGGTTGTCGGGATGGTAGG
>JAFGMB010000117.1 GCA_016927765.1 Synergistales bacterium | reverse complement strand
TGATCGGAGAAGATTGCATAGATGTTACCCTTTTTGAGTAATTCATAAAATTTCGTCCCCCTTACTTTTTTAACAAAGGATGTTAAGTGGAATAATAACACATAAAGTACACATAATGATTTATTACAGAACTTACAAGAATATTCAGTATTTTGTTGTTTTTCCGGAAGCCCTATGGAACTTCCGTTTGGTGTATGAGCTTACCTTCTGTTACTATGAAAAAACATATCCATCATTTCATGAGGTGATAAAGTGGATGACCGGAAAAGTATTGCCAGTCTGGACAATAACAGGAAAGAATCCTTTGACAATTCGGAGGATGTCAGAAAACTTGAGGTTAACCGCAAGTTCAGTATTGTGGGGGTCGTTGCACGGATAACCCCCAGGAAAGACAGGAATGATCGGACTTTCTGGGATTTGACGATAATGGATGAGAAAGGACAGATCGACGGCAAGATCTGGGCAAATGCCACCTGGTGGGATCTGACTGCCCCTCAGGAAAAAAAGGTTCTGGATCCGGAAAAACCGGGTTTTATTTCAGGGCTTCAAGGTCAAAGCCTCGGGATCCAGGGACAGGTAGCTGAATTTCGAGGCCAGTCACAGCTGAATTTCAATGCCCTCTATTACCTTGACCAGTCGAAATATCCTCCTCACGGATTCGTTCAGAGATCTCCAGTGCCGATAGAAGAACTTGAGAGGGAGTTCTGGAATATGGTGGACGGATGTGGCAAAGATATCAGGGTTTTCCTACGTCAGATGTTTTCGGGACAATTGTGGGAGGCCTTCCGTCTGGCACCAGCTGCGGTAACTCACCATCATGCCTATGTTCATGGGCTTCTGGAGCACACTCTGGGAGTGACCAGGTGTGCCAGGTCAATAGCTGATACTTATGCAGGCAGTGGCATGAATGTCGAGGTGGACCTGGTTGTGGCAGGTTCTCTTATTCATGACATCGGGAAGATAGAGGCCTATTCTCTCAGCCCGGCCCCTGAAATGACCCTTCCTGGTATTGTCATGGACCATATCGCATTGGGCTATGCCGCTTTTTCAAGAATAGCCGAGAATTTCGGGCTGGACAATTCACTGAAACTTTCTCTGGGGCATATTCTTCTGAGTCACCATGGATGCAGGGAATTCGGATCCCCTGTGCTGCCTGCTACCCCTGAAGCACTTATCGTGGCTGCTGCCGATGAGCTGGATTTCAAGCTTTTCTGTTATGAGGATTCTGTATCGGTACTTGATGAAGGGAAATCCGTGTCAGAATACAATCACTCCACGGGCCGAAGGTTCTGGAAACGCAATTCTGTAGAGGGAACAGAGGCATAGCCTCTAAAATAATCCACATGTCCTATTCCTTGAAAGTTTCAGGCCACCATTCAGGAAGAAGGCTCGACAAATATATCAGGTTTCTCTGGCCGAATATACCTTTGAGTGCATTGATGAAACATATACGCAAAGGTACCGTAAGGGTCAATGGTTCCAAAGTGCCCTGTTCTGAGAGGCTTGAAGAAGGTGACCTGGTTACTGTCCCATGGGCTGCTCCATCAATGCCCTGTGATAAAGAGCCGGGTCATAGGGACGAACTTGACCTGATCTACAGGGACAGGAACATAGCTATCATAAATAAGCCTTCCGGCCTTTTATCACAGCCTTCAACCAAAGGGGAAGACAGTGTGATCACCCGGTTCTGGAAATGCTTCGGGTCTCCCTTTGAGGATTTCAGACCTTCACTGGCGAACAGGCTTGACAGGAATACATCAGGCGCATTGCTGGTTGCAATGAACGGAATGGCCTTAAGGGATCTTAACAGCGCGATCAGGGAAGGCCATGTAAAGAAGAGATATCTTGCTGTTGTGTGTGGAAAAATAGATTTAAAAGGCAGGATAGCAGCACCTCTTATGAAAGACAGTTCAACTAATCTTGTAACCGTAGATCCTGGAGGTAAGCCTTCTGTAACCCTGTTCACAAGGCTTTTTTCATCACATGACCTTTCTCTGGTTGAAGTGGACCTTGTGACAGGACGTCCGCATCAGGCAAGGGTCCATCTATCTTATGCGGGACATCCTGTTCTGGGTGATCTTAAATATGGTTTCAGCAGGATGAATGATCTATGGAGAAGCAGGGGGGTAAGAAGACCCTTGCTTCATGCATCGGGGGTTGGTTTTTCGGACCCCCGAGGTGTTATATCCTATCTTTCCGGAAATACTTTTTTTGCCTCCCTCCCAGTGGACTTTACCTCGATTCTCGAAGCGATGAACTGGTATTATTCCGTACCAGCAAATCCTGAAATAAAGTGATCTATCATAATATTTCCGAAGATGATATCAAGACTTGAACTCAATCTGTTGAAAGTTCTTGCTATATATACCTGCTGGGGGTAAAATTAACATAAAGATCCTTGATGACTCTGGAGGTGCGAATTGTGAGGGACCTTAAATTGAAAATTGATGATAAGGCCATGGAGAAGATACTGCACATGGGTGGAGAGGTTCACATCTACACTGGTGTAGTAGGGGCTGGCTGAGCTGCAAGGAAAGCAGCTCTCGTAGGGAGCGGTAAACCGGATTTTGAAGATTGTACCCTTTTAAAGGATAAGGAAGTTTCTGTATGGGTGCCAAACGGAATGGACTTTCTTAATGATACTGTTGAGATTCGTTTAACAGGGTTTCTCTGGAACACCCACCTTGTTGCCGCAAGTGCCAGGATCAATTTAATGGACAGAGCCGGTTGTGGTGCATAGGCTGATATTTCTTCCGGTCAGGTGGCGTGACAGATAAGAATAAATGATGATGCCCTTTCAGAGGTTATGATTATTTTCAGGGTGATTTGTTTTCTATCACCACCATATTGAAT
>JAFGMB010000116.1 GCA_016927765.1 Synergistales bacterium | reverse complement strand
GAACAGGTGGAATGAAGATCCTTTACATGGCTTTCTCGGTTTTCATGATGATGGCACCTGTGTTGTCAAGATGGTGCGAGTACCTGGGGGCAGGCTGTCTGGAACTTTATCTTTCATGGATCTCTTATCTTTGGATGGGTTTCCTGTTCCTGACCCTTTCATTGATGATGATAATGGACGTTACAAGGGGACTGGCAGTCCTCGCGGGTTTCAAGTCTTCATCCCTTTATGGTCACATTTTTTCTCCCTCCCGAAGGTTTATCCTGTGCCTGACCCTTTCTCTGGCTCTTTGCATATATGGTTACAGGGAATCCTTTTTCATAGGTTCAGACCATGTAGTCCTGGAGAGCCCCAAGATCCCCAGGGATCAGGGTAATGTGAGGATAGTCCAGATATCAGATATACACCTGGGCCTTATGGTTGGCCGCGCAAAGGTTAAGCTCATCCTCGACAGGGTGAGGGAATGGAGTCCGGATATTCTTGTGTGCACGGGGGATCTTGTGGATGGGCAGATGGGAACGATCGATGGGATATCAGGTCTTTTCGCGGAGATAGAACCACCTCTGGGTAAATATGCCGTTACCGGTAATCATGAATTTTATGTGGGGTCCATCCAGTCAGGACAATTCATAGAGAAAGCGGGGTTCACTCTTTTAAGGGGAGAAACGGTCATTCTGGGCGATACCCTTGCAATTACAGGAGTTGATGACCCTGCTGCCCGCTTGTTCAATGGCCCGGTACAGCCGGAAGAGAAAGAACTGCTGCGCCATGTCCCTGAGTCTCTTTTTCATGTTCTCCTCAAACATCAGCCCAAACCGGATAAAGGTTCCCTGGGCCTTTTTGATCTTCAGTTATCCGGCCATGTCCATGGTGGACAGATCTTTCCTTTTTCCTTATTTACACGCATTGCGTACCCTTATGGGGTGGGATTGAATGACCTTGGACAGGGGTCCATGATATATGTAAGCTCCGGGGCCGGTACATGGGGGCCTCCTTTACGGATCCTTGCCCCGCCTGAGATAACGGTCATCGATGTGGTTTTCGGTACCCCGGAGGTGCGAAAGGATAGATAAGGGAATGGCTGATTTACTTTAAAGGGGGTCTTAAAAAGTGAAAAGGATACTCATGACCTGTGGAGAGGGCAGGATCATCCTGGAGTTGAAAGAGAGGGCAATTTCAGAGAAGCTATGGCATATCCTGCCTTTCCGATCAAGGGTGAACCGATGGGGGAAGGAGATCTATTTCCCCCTCCCTTTCAAGGGGGAAATGGAAGATCCCGTTGAAGTGGTAAAGCCTGGAGATGTTGCTTACTGGGCACCGGGGAGCGCTTTGTGCATTTTCTGGGGTCCAACTCCTGCCAGCAGGGGAGAGGAGATCCGTCCCGCCAGTGAAGTATCTGTTTTCGCCAGTGTCATTGAAGGGATGGATATTCTACATGATGAGAGTGTTGGAGATGGGGACATGGTATTACTTGAAAAGTTGGTGGAATGACAGATATCCGGATAAATATAAAAAGCCAAAGGAGGCCTCTGAGGCCTCCTTTGGCTTGGGGATTGCCTGATATGAATTCAACTGACAACTTGGGGGAGGTATCAGCTGATCCAAATGGCATTTTATAACGTTATTCTATGGGTTTTCTTCTTTTCGGGGCACATGGTTTTTACCTAATTCTTTCTAAGTATTATTACTGAGAAAGGCCCTTCGCCATCAGTGGCCGGGTTACTGTACAATAAGATACCGGATATTCCTGTCAGAGCAGGGGGTGGGGAAATGAAAAGTGCAGATGAAAGAGATACGATCTTTGCGCGAATGACCTACAGCAGGGGAAGTCAGAATTACCGGGATTACTATTCCCGAAATCCTGGTAAACAGGAGCTTGATGACCATTTAAGGAGTATGCCCGATATCTGTGAGGAAGGGACACAGGTATACGATCCCCTGAATTCTCCTCTCGCCGTAGCAAATTTCAGATTCCTTTCAGATATCCGCCACCTTGTGTCTGGTGAAACAGCACTTCCACAGGTACCTTGTGATGCTGGGGAAATGTCAGCAAAACTGAGATCCCTGGCGAGATATTATGGAGCTGATCTTGTAGGTATATCGAAGTTAAGAAAGGATCATTTCTATTCCCACAGGGGAAGGCCAGGATCGGAATACGGAAAAGAGATCCATCCTTCCCATCCATTCGCTATCGTCATTGGTGCCAGGATGGATATGAAAGTTATCGACCGGGCGCCGGGACTTCCAGTCCTTGTGGAGTCTTCACTGAGTTATGTTAAAACCGCCGTGACGGGTATGCTCCTTTCCTATTACCTGAGAGAATTGGGTTACAGTGCCCGAAATCACATGGATGGTAATTACCTCCTGGTGGCCAACAGGGTGGCCATGGATGCGGGGCTTGGCGAATTTGGCCGTTGCGGAATGCTTGTGACCCCTGATTTTGGTCCTGCCGTGCGTTTTTCGGTGGTCACCACTGATCTGCCCCTGATCGCTGATGGGCCTTCAGAGTTCGGTGTAAGAGAATTCTGCAGAATATGCAGGAATTGTGCCCTTTTGTGCCCTGCAAATGCGCTCTCCCTGGGGGACTCCGCGCCTGACTGGAAGGTGGATCCGGAAAAATGCTACGAAAAGTGGAGACAATTCGGCTCGGACTGCAGTATATGTATCAGCGCCTGCCCTTTATCCCGTGGATTGGATCATGATGAGCTTGAAAAGATGAAGAGCCCTGAAGGCCGGAAAGAACTCCTCAGTGCTTTCAGGGATAGATTCGGGAACAGGGGGAATTCCCGGTCCCCGGAATGGATCTGAAATGGAGGTATCATTATCGATGGAAGTGGAATCTAAGGGCACTAGACCCGGGAAAGTCCTTGGTGTACTTGGAGGACTTGGCCCAGCGGCATCAGCAGAATTCATGAAGCTCCTTGCGGCCTTGGCTCCGGCGGCGAGAGACCAGGATCATCCAAGGGTCATCCTTTATTCGGATCCATGGATACCTGACCGCAGCGAGGCTATCATGGGTAAGGGAGAAGACCCCGGGCCGGCCCTCGAGTCCGGCTTGAAAACCCTTCTGAAATGGGGAGCAGATCTTCTTGCTGTTCCATGTAATTCGGCACACTATTTCATAGACCGATTTGATAAGGACAGCCACCTTCCACTGGTCCATATTGTCAGGGCCACTATCGAGGAAGCCAGAAAAACAGGCACTGGAGGAGCATGGTTGCTCTCCACCGAGGGTACCCTCCAATGCGGGATCTATCAGGACTATGCCCGTCGGTCAGGATATACCCTTGCCCTTCCTGAAGGAGAGGTCCCAACTCAGGTACAGGAGGTCATCCATCTTGTGAAAGCCAACAGGCTGACCGAAGCCGGGGAAAGGATGGGATCTGTTGTAAGGGGACTCTGGAAGATGAGGGATATTCCTGTCATCGCTGCCTGTACCGAGATCCCGCTGGCCTATGAAAGATCCCCTCTCCCTTCGAAAATGATGATATCAAGTCTTGACGCCCTTGCCAGAGCATGTATTTCATCTATTTATGAGGTATAAATGAGAGATAGGGATACTGTCTGCAGAGGAGGTGGCTTTCCTGGAAACCAGGCCTTTCAGGTTCATCCATTGCGGTGATCTTCATCTTGACAGTCCTTTCACAGGGCTGGGACATACAGATAGTGACATTAAAAAGATCCTTTACGACGCTTCTTTTCAGGCCTTTGAAAAAGTACTGGACTATGGCTTGGAGGAAAAGGCCTCCTTTGTCCTGATCGCCGGTGACATATACGATAGCCTTACTCGAAGCCTGAGGGCTCAACTGAATTTCAGGGACCTGGTCCGGAAAGCTGGTAAGGAGGGCTTATCCATTTATGTGGTCCATGGGAATCATGATCCTCTTGATTCCTGGACTGCAAGGGTTTCCTTTCCCGATAACCTCTTCCGCTTTCCGGATCGGCTCTCATCTGTAACCCATTATGAAGATGGATCACCCCTTGCCGAGATCTGGGGTATCAGTTATGCCAGGAAGGAAACATCAGAGAACCTGGCCCGTCGTTTCAGCGGGATACCTCGGGAAAGAGATATTTTCCGCATCGGCCTGCTCCATTGTAATGTGGGGGGTGTTTCGACCCTTCATCAGAATTATGCTCCATGTTCTCTTGGGGATCTTATCGATGGGGCAGTGGATTACTGGGCACTGGGACATGTCCATGAGATGAATATTCTCCATGATTCTTCCCCCATGGTGGTCTATCCCGGGAATATCCAGGGTCGGCACATGAAGGAACAGGGAGAAAAGGGATGTTTCCTTGTATCTGTAGATTCTGGAAGGGTGGATGGGATGGAATTTCTCCCTACCTCGGAAGTCCTGTGGATGGAGGAACAGGTCTCCCTTTCGGGTAACGAAGAGATCGCTGATATCCACGATCTGGTCGGAGCCGCATGTGATCGGATAAGGTCATTGGCACGGGGCAGACTTTCCATAGCAAGGTTATCCCTTACCGGCACATCTGACCTTCAGTCCTTTCTAAACAACCCCCTTTTCCTGGACCAGTTGGTACAGACCTTCAGGGACAGGGAGCGGAACAGGCTTGACCTGGTATGGATCGAGTCCATAAGGAACAGGACAAGGGGACCATCAGATCTCAGTGAGCTGAAAGACAGCGACAGTTTTCTCAGTGATTTTCTTCGGGTGGCCCACCAGGCAAGACATGATCCTGGTCTTGTTGAAACCTTCCTCAGGGAAACACCAGGGTTCAACCATATCCGCCTTTTCCTGGAAAAGGGAGATTTCCCCGATTACAGGGAACTGGTGGATGATGCAGAAAAACTTGGCTTATCACGCCTTCTGGAGGAACATCAGGAGTGATGATTTCAGAGATTGTCATCAGGGGCTTTGGAATATTTTCACAAGAACACCTTGGAGATCTTCCCAGGGGCCTTATCATTCTTTCGGGAGATAACGAGAGTGGCAAGTCCACTTTAAAGAGGTTTCTCAAGAGTGCCTTGTACGGGATGGAGGGTAAGAAAGGACCCATAGATAAACCTTTGGGTACCGGAACTCATGGTGGACTGTTGAGGGTCATCATGAACAACGGGCGCTCATGCCAGTTCATCCTGAAAGGAAGAAAAGTACAGGTCCATGATCCTGACGGCTCCACAATTGACCATTCACCCCAGGAACTGCTCGGAGGGGTTGATGAAAGGCTTTTTTCAAGGATCTTCTGCCTGGGTTTGGAAGATCTCTGGGAGGGGGAGGACAGGATCCTCGACGAGGACAATCTGAGGAGCAGGATATTCGCTGCCAGCTCGGGGCTCGGTCATTTTTCCATATCCCGTGCATTGTCCGGACTCAAGGATGAACTTTCGGGTATCTCAAAATGGACCTCCGCCAGGAAAAACACCCTCCTTGATGAGATGGAACATAAACTTCATGATATTCAGAAAGAGATGTCAGCCCTTGGAGACCTGAGTTCTCTTTATGTCCGGCTAAGGGAAGAAAAAAAAGCACTGGAGGTCCAGATACGATCCCTTCAGGATAATATCGGAACTGCAAGGTTCAGGAGTATCGAGATGAAAAGGCTCGATAACCTTATTGAGCCCTACCAGTCCCTGAAAAGGATCGAAGAGACCATGGAGGGGCTTAAAGGAGCTGAGAAATTTCCTTCTTCCGGGAAGGAAAGATACCAGGTCCTCAAGGACCGACTCATGAGGACAAGGGCAGAGATCAATCATCTGATTAAGACGGAAGAGGACCTTGGAAAAAGGATCCGTGAAGTCCAGCCCATCCATAAGATACTTCAGGACAGGGCCAGAATGGAAGAAATGACCGAACATAAGGTGAGATTGGAAGAGAAACTGGAAACACTGGCAGACCTGAGGTCCGAAAAAAGGGAACTGGACAGGGAGCTCTGCGCGCTGCTCGAAGCCATTTCCAGGGACTGGGATCTCGATGACCTGGAGAAAGCAGATATCTCCATGGCCTCGGCTGGAGAAGTCGAAGAATTCCTGAAGGATCTTGCCGGTTTGAAGGAAAGGAAGGACAGGATAAATGGTGTTCTTGAAGAGATCGAGCTTTCACATAATAATGTTTTTCAGGAATATCATGCCTGTGGGGAGAGATTATCGAGCCTCGAAGAGGATCAGGACCAGGAGAGCGGCAGGATTCAACTGGAAAATGCCCTCAAGAGCCTGGATGCCCTGGGACATCTATCAAGAGAGCATTCACTTGTGGAAGAACGGATCGATATGGAACAGGGCAGGTTAAACGCTCTTTCCCTGGACCTCGAAAGATCTGAAGACCAAATGGAGGCACCCTGGATCCTGCCCTTGTTTCTCCCTTCTGCAACTTTTATCGTTTCAGGTATACTTTTTCTCCCGTTCTTTCCTGGTGGCGGCCTGGATTTTCCCTTTTCACCCTTTTACCCGCTTTTTGCTCTCTGTCTTTCCTTTGCTCTTCTTGTTCTCAGGGCCCACCAGAAGAAAAGAAGGGATGATTTTCTGGAAAAACAGGAGGTAAGGGGGGCTTCCTTCAGGAATGAAATGGAGAGCTCAAGAAAGGGACTGGCCTTACTTTTCCAGAGAGCTGAGGAGTTGAAAAGCCAGTTGGCCTTCCATTGCCATAATAGTGGGATCTCAATGGATTTTTCTTCCATGGACCTGGATCAGCGGAAGATCTTTCTTGAAAGGTCCTTATCCAGGGTTGCCATAATAGAGGATACCAGGTCCGAGTTGACCCTGTTGCATGAAAAGCTGCAGAAGCTCTCTGCCAGGAAGGAAAGTATCCAGAAAGAACTCTCTCTCCTTGAAGAGAAAATGGACTCCTGTTACTCGGATTGGACAGCTTGGCTCAGGGAGCATGATCTTCCGCCGGAGCTTACCCCCCAGCTGTTCGATTCTTTCCTGCAGCATATAAGGACTGCCAGGAAACATTACCGTAACAGGCAGGATATCACAGGAAGGATAAATGGTCTGGAAGATTATATAGCTCATCTGGACAAGTCGAGTTCTGATCTGCTTGTCTCCTGGGGAATGGAAAGGGAACTAAGTCTTTCGGACAGGCTGAATACCATCATATATGTTTTCCAGGAGGAGGAAGCAAAAAGAGAACTGGTGGGTTCCCTTGAAAAAGAACTGGACTCGGTATGTGAAAAGCTCGAAAAATGCAGACAGGAAGAGAAGATCCTTCTGGAGAATATGGAAAATATTTTCCGGGGCACCGGAGTTTGTGATGAAGAGGAATTCTTTTCACTCCATCAGGATCATCTGAGATTCATGGAATTAAAGGAACAGTCGCTGCAATTGAAAGCACGCCTCGCGGGTATAGCCGGAAGTGAATGCTCTTTAAGGGAAGTATCGCCTTCACTGGAGAACTGTAACAGGTCAGACCTTGAGAAAGAATTGCTGCAGCTGGATAGGGATATTGTTGGAATGGAGAAAGACCTTTCCGAAAAGCATCAGAGCCTTGGTCAGCTTGAAGACAGGATAAGACAGCTATCCATTGACAGAAGACAGACTGTCCTTTCCCAGGAAAAAGAACTTCTCATGACAGAGGCCCGCGAGTTGTCAAGAAAATGGGTCCTCATGGCCATGACCAGGGCTTTCCTTGAAAAAGCTGTGGAGATCCATGAAAAACAGAGACAGCCCAAGGTCATATCAAAAGCCTCGGAATACCTTGGTACTATTACTGGAGGCAGATATTCCCTTCATTCATCCATGAAGGACAGGTCCATCATTCTTGAAGAAAAGGAAAACAGGACCTGGAAGGGGGTCACCACCTGGAGCAGTGGGCTGGCCGATCAGGCATATATTGCGGTCAGGCTCTCTCTTGCGGAGTTGCTCAATCAGAACAGGGAACCTCTTCCTATAATCCTTGATGATGTACACGTGAGATTTGACAGGTCCCGGCAGGAAGGATTGGCTGAAGTTCTCCTGGATATCGCAGGGAAAAGGCAGATCTTCTTTTTTTCATGTGACAGCGGATTCCAGCATATCGTCAGAAAAGTGGTTTCAAATGGGCAAATGCGATCAACCCCTGTCAATGTGCTTTATTGCACCCTCCAGGATGGAAAGATATCTCCGGTGGGTTCATGAAATAAAGGACTGTACATTGGAAAACTGGTTTTCGCTTGATATTTTCCCCTTTCTGAACAGTCCGAGTGCCACATCCACTATCTGAGGGTCATATCTTATCCCCTTGTAGGTCTCCAGCTCTTCGATGGTGTCCTGGATGCTTTTTGCCGCCCTGTAAGGCCGATGTGACCACATGGCCTCCATCACGTCCGCAACGCCCAGGATCTTTGCCTCCATGAGTATCTCGTGTCCTTTCAATCCATTAGGATAGCCTGAGCCATCCAGTCTTTCGTGGTGCTGGAGGATTATCCTGCCGATAGGCCATGGGAATTCTATGGGTTCGATGATCTGGGCCCCTATGAGGGGATGTTCCTTGATGAGGGAGAATTCGGTGTCGTTTATCTTTCCAGGCTTGTTGAGTATCTCAGCAGGGATATTGATCTTGCCTATATCATGGATCATGGCGGCCATGTAGATACCCTTGATCATTTCATGATCAGCGTTCATTTCCTTGGCTATGGAAGTAGCTATATCTGCCGTCCTCATCTGGTGGCCTGCCGTGTAGGGATCCTTTGTCTCAACAGTATTTGCAAGGACCTGGATAGTCTGTTCAAGAAGTCTTTCAACTCCTTCCAGGCTTTCCCTGAGTTCCATGGTCCTCTCCTGGACCATTTTTTCAAGGGCATCCCGTTCATATCTCAGTTTATCCTCGGATCTCTTGATCCTTAACATCGCCTGGACCTGGGCTATCAGTTCACCTTCATCAATGGGTTTTGCCATGAAGGCATCAGCACCGGATTCAAGGCCCTGTTTCCTGTTGGCCGGGCTGTTCGCTATGGCTGTGAGCATGATCACCGGTATGTGCCGGGTCTTTTCGTCGGACCTCAATCTTCGGCAGGTTTCAAATCCGTCCATCACAGGCATCTTGACGTCAAGAAGAATGGTATCGGGGGATTCGGATCGTGCCTTTTCTATACCCTCCATTCCGGAACTGGCTGTCATGACCGTGCATTGGGGTAGCAGAGTTTTAAGCATGGCCTGGATTACTATGAGATTATCTTCCCTGTCATCTATGGCAAGTATCTTGATCATCGTGTTTGTCCCCCTTCGAGTGGAACCTCCAGTGTCAGCCTTTTATCCAGAAAGAGAGTTTTTCTTCAAGGACATTCTGGTCAATGGGCTTGGATATATAGTCATCACAGCCGCAGGCAAGCGCTTTTTCCCGTTCACCCTTCATAGCTCTTGCTGTGACGGCAATAATGGGTATCTTCCTGGTCCTGTTGTTCTCTTTCAATCTTTTTGCCACTTCGTATCCGTCCATCTTGGGAAGGGATATATCCAGAAGGATTATATCCGGGATCTCTTTCAGGGCCACATCGAGCCCCTGTTCGCCATCCATTGCTTCCAGGTAGGTATAGTTTTTCCCCATGATGGTCTTTAAAGTGAAGAGGTTGTCTGGGTTATCTTCAACTATCAGGACTCGGGTAATACCATTGTGGCTTTTTATCTGGCCCTGGAGGGTTTCCTCTATTACTGGATCGGAAGCAGGGTCTTCCGGCAATTCTGCGATCTTTATTCCCCCTCCTGGGGAAGTGCCGTTGAATACCTGCCTGGCCACAAGTAGGAGCCCTTCCCTGTCAATGTCCCCCTTATGGATGAGCTTTTCCACGTTACCGCTGCTCAGCCTCTCGAAATCATCCTGGTCAAGTTCTTTGGCAGTAAGGACCAGAACTGGTATGTCATGGGTTTCCTTGTTCCTTCTGAGGGTCCTGAGAACCTCAAAACCATCGATCTCCGGCATCATCAGATCCAGGATGATGCCGTCAGGAATGCTCTCTGAAAGATATTTCATGGCCTGTTCCCCACCGGAGACGGAGTCCACCAGGAACCCTTCCTGTTCGAGGACCATCTTGACCTGTAATGCTGCGATCTCATTATCCTCCACCATGAGGATCTTCTTTAAGGCCTTCTCTCTGGAAAGGTGCTGATCCCCATGAACTGATTCGAGCCTCAGGATTGTATTTTTGATATCCCTGGCAATATCGCTGGCAGAATGGTCTGTTTTTCCGAGAACTGATTCAGCCAGTCCGGAAAGAGCTTTCCTCTCTTCCAGTGTAAGATCCTTTGCTGTTACTATGATCACGGGCAGATCAACCGTATCAGGGCTCGTCTTGATCTTCCTGATCACCTCGAAACCATCCATTCCAGGCATCAAAAGGTCAAGGATCAGGATGTCAGGGTTGGTCGATCCGAGAAGAGAAAGACCCTCTTCACCGTTTTTAGCCATTATGGTGGTAAACCCTTCTTCCATAAGGTTCCGGGATATCTCTTTCCTATCGATCTCGTTATCGTCGACTATCATTATGGTCCGCGCCGCGTTACCGCCTATCTTGCCGATCTCCCGGACCAGGAGCTTGGGATCCACCGGTTTTGTGATGAACCCTAATGCCCCAAGGGCAAAACCGGTATCCTCTTCATCCGAAACCGAGATTATTATCACGGGGATATCCCTGGTCCTTTCGTCCTGCTTGAGTCTCTGAAGTACCTCCCATCCGTCCATGTCAGGCATGATAAGGTCCAGTGTTATGGCAAAGGGCTGATACAGGTAGGCCATCTTGATAGCCTTGTCCCCTGAATCAGCACTGATCACATCGTAGCCTTCAGTGGAGAGATATTCAGAGATTATGGTCCTGGATTTGAAGTCATCATCCACCACCAGGATCTTTCTGCCTTTATTCGGGTTCATTACCTTTGAAGGTTTGGGTCTGAACTTCAAACGGCTGACGATCTTCCCCTTACCCTGCCACTGGACAGGGAGAAGGATGGTGAACTTGGATCCCACTCCCACCTGGCTGTCGACGAAGATCTTTCCACCAAGCATCTGGGATGTTTTCTTGCAGATGGCAAGTCCGAGTCCTGTCCCTTCGAACTGGCGGGATGATGTACCATCCACCTGTCGGAATTCGTCGAAGATGTAGGGGAGTTCTTTTTCAGGGATCCCTATTCCCGTGTCCGCCACTTCGACGGAGATGTTATCCCCTTCCATTCGGGCAGAGATGGTAACGCTTCCCTCATGAGTGAACTTGACCGCATTGCCGATGATATTCAGGAGGATCTTGCCCACCTTTTCCTCGTCGCTTTCGATATCCGGCAGATCAGGAGATATATCGAGCTGAAGGTCCACGTCCTTTTCCGCTACCATGGGTATCATGCTTTCCGCTATCTCTTCGATAGCCTGTTTCATGGAAAACAGATCAGGTGCTACCTCCACTTTGCCGGCCTCGATCTTGGAGAGATCAAGGATATCGTTGATAAGGGCCAGGAGGTTCTTTCCGTTCCTTTCAATAACTTCGAGGTACTTTGATTCCTCTGAGGTCAGCTTCTGAAGGGTCTGGGTCTTCAGGACCCTGGACAGGGCGAGTATCGAGTTCAGGGGAGTCCTTAGTTCATGGCTCATGTTCGACAGGAATTCGCTCTTGAGCCTATTGGCCTCTTCTACCTGTTTTCGCTGGTATTCAAGCTCGATGTTCTGCTCAAGGAGCTCTTCAGACTGGGATCTCAATTCGCTGGACTGGGCTTTCAGTTTATCCGACTGGATCCGCAGTTCTGTGTTTTTCTGGGCAAGTTCCTTTGCAAGCAGGTTGGTCTTTTCATTTGTGACGATATTGGAAAAGGTAGTATTTATGCTGTTCCATGCGAGATCTATCATATTCCTCTGCTCCTGGGAATAGGACCAGACACTTGCAAGGATTATCAGGGCCCGAACCTCCCTGTCCAATATCAGGGGTATGCATATCATTTCTCTGGGAGATACCGGGCCTGCAGTGGTTCTGAACATGAAGATGTCATTTTCGGGGATCTCTTCCAGGTAGGAAATGGATTTCCTCATGAAGGTGGCCTGGAACAATTTCCCCATGGTGGGAACAGGTATATCCTTTTCCCTTCCATTCGGGGCTATTCCGGAAGAGGCGATATTCTTGTAGCATGATCTGTCCGAGGAAAGGAGGTAAAATCCTCCCATTCCTGATTCGGTGATCTCCTCAAGTTTTTTGACCAGTGAACGGGCAAAATCAGTAGTTCCTTCATGGGTGACCGCTGTACTTATGATACCCGTGATACCGTCCTGGGTCCGTATGAGTGAAAGCAGGGAGTCGGCCATGGCATTGATGGTCCTCGCAAGGATACCCACCTCATCGGCCCTGTCGATGGTGTTCCTGGCGTTAAGTTCCCCCCCATCGATTTTTCTGGCTACTTCGGTAACTGCCATTATGGGTTTTGAAATGGTCCTGGAGATTATTATGGCCAGTGCACATGCTCCGCTGACTGAGAAAGAGAAAATGATCAGCATGATGTGAAGCATGGAATAAATAGGCGTATAGACCTCGATGAGGTCCTGTTTTATCACGAGTCCCCACCGTGGCCCGGGGATGAATGTATAAGCTGCCAACACTTCTTCTCCCCTGTAATCAAGGTCCTTCATAGTGCCTGTTTCCCCTTTTGCCCCTCTTATGGCTGCGGGGGAATCAATGACCATGTTCATGGAAGCGTTATCCTTCCAGAGAAGGCTGCTGATGGCCATGCCGTTGCTTCCCACCAGGTAAGCCTCACCGGTATTGCCAAGGCCGGTCCTGTTGACAAGGCCTAGAAAAAGAGGGTTCTGAAGGGACAGGGAGAGGGTCATTACCCCTATCCTGGTTCTGCGGAAATCCCGTGTTTCCGGAGAGAGGAGATGTTTTGCCATTATGATGTGGGGGATCCCGGCAGGATCCTTCAATACATCTGAAATATAGGTATTATCGTTTACCAGGGCCGACTGGAAATATTTTTCCGAGGAAAGGTTTTTGCCAGGGCTTTCTTCCTTTGTGGATATCATTACATTTCCGTTCAGGTCGCTTATGGTCATTTCAAGGATAGTACCCATGGAGCCGGCATAATCGTCCAGCTCTTTCTTTATGTTCGAGAATATGGATATACCCCGGGTACTGCCTGTCGAACCTTCAATGATCTCGTTGATACCGGCCTTTTCGACAAGAGAGCACAGGTAGTCAAGCTGTTCCGAGCCATGGTCGATCCACTGTTCTATCTGGGCCTGTTTTAATGTTCTTATGGCCTGCAGTTTGTTGAAAGCCTCTGTCCTGACTGACCTGATCCTCTGATCGTATGTAAGAGCGGTCATGATTATCAGTGGGACCAGGGAAACTATCACGAACCACAGGATGAGCCTGTTATTGATGCTCTTGAATCCTAAACCGCCCATAACTTATCCCTCCGGAGTGATTTGCCACGAATTCCCAGAACTTGGGATCTCCCGTTCAATAGGCCTTGTAATATATCCTGCAGGGTTCCGAGATCTCCATCATACGCCCGGCAAAACTACCCGGGAGTGTCTCAGCATTGCCCAGGATAAGATAACCTCCGGTCACAAGATTCTCATAAAGCCTTTCAAAAAGCCTTTTCCGGATCTCGGTTTCCATGTATAACAGCACGTTACGGCACAGGATTATATCGAAACTGCTGAAAACAATTCCAGAAGGCCCCCTGGAATCTGGCGAGAGAAGGTCATGTTCTGAAAAATGGACCATTCCTTTGATATCTTCCTTCAGGCAGTATCTTTCACCGTCATGTCGGAAGTACCTTTTTACAAGTCCGAATCTCGAATTTTCCAGGGATCTCGAAGAATAACATCCCCATCGAGCATGTTCAAGAGCTTCCCTGTTGATGTCCGTACCGAAGATATTGATTTTAAGTTTCAGGATCCCTTTATCCTGGAGTTCCTTTACAAGAAGGGCTACTGAATAGGGTTCTTCTCCAGTATAACATCCACATGACCAGATATTGAGAAAACCATTTCTTTTTTCTCCCCTGGAAAGGGCCATGTCAGTAAGGACCTGGCTTCCCAGGTACTCGAAAGTCAGGGGGTCCCGGAAGAAACTGCTGTGTCCTATCAGAAGGCTTTCCGCGAGAGAGTCCGCCTCCTGGGGATCCACTTCCAGTAATGAGATATATCCTGCCAGGTCAGTGCACCCTCTTATAGAGATCCTTTCAAGGACCTTCTTTTCCAGGTTTCCGGACCTGTATTTTGAAAGGTCCATATTCCTGGACCTTTTCAGATATTCAATGATTAGTTTCATGTTTTCAAAAGTCTGTGCCATTTCCATGTTCCCCTGGTTTGGAAAGGGTCTTATTCCCTTTCCGGGTCTTCCATATTTCTCTTGAGGTATGTCAAACGGGCCCTGTTCCTCAGAAGTTTAGCCATTTCTTCTGCCGAAAGGGGAGGAGCGCTGTAATAACCCTGGTAATAGTGGCATCCCATGGCGGTGATATGGTCCAGGTCCTCTGATGTTTCCACCCCTTCTGCAACGATGACCATTTCCAGGTTGTGGGCAAGCTCGGCTATACCCCTGACTATCTTCATGCTGTTGGTGTTATGGGACATGTTGGCTATGAAAGACCTGTCGATCTTCAGGATATCGAAGGGGAAGTAATGCAGGAAGCTCAGGCTCGAATAACCTGTTCCGAAATCATCTATGGCCAGACGGATCCCTTTATCTTTAAGTTTTGTCAGGATATCGACTGCCACGGAGGGATTGGTGATGATAAGTGACTCAGTGACCTCAAGGACAAGCCTTGATGGAGAGATCCCCGAGTTATCGATGGAATTGACTATGTCGGAATAAAGGTCATGGTCAGTGAAGAGAGGTGCTGAAATATTCACCGACATGAAGAACTGGTCGCTGGGAAAGGCCTTGTTCCAATCTGAAAGCTGGGCAAGGGATTTCTCCAGTACTATCCTTCCCAGTGGGAGAATAAGTCCTGTTTCTTCTGCGAGCGAAATGAATTCACCCGGCAGGGTAAGGTTTCCAGGTTCTCTCTGCCATCTTACAAGGGCCTCAAATCCCACTATCCTGTTCTCTTTTACAGACACTACCGGCTGGTAATAGACCTCGATCCTGTTCTCTTCGATAGCCTTCCGAAGTTCCGCTTCCATTAAGAGGAGATTGTTCTTGCCCTGTATGAGGGATGCATTGTACAGGGCGGACTGTCCTCTACCCCTGGCTTTTGCCGCGTACATTGCCCGATCTGCATTCGCAAGGAACTCGGAGGCGGTTTTCCCTCCACAGGAAGAATTCACGATACCTATGCTTCCGGATATATAGACCTGCCTGCCCTGAAGGTTAATGGGTCTGGATACCCCTTCTATGATCCTCTTGGCCACGATCTCGGCGGCAGAGGGTTTACCCTTGTTGTCAAGGATGATGATGAATTCATCACCCCCGAAACGGGAGACCAGGTCAAAGGGTCGGGTCAGGTTGACAAGCCTCTGGGCAACTACTTTCAGCACTTCATCTCCCATTCCATGGCCCAGATTGTCATTGATGTTCTTGAACCTGTCCAGGTCTATGAAAAGAACGTCGAAAGATGCCTTTTCATCATGGAGGTATCTCTTGAGTGCTTTCTCAAGCTTTGAAAGCATCATGGTCCTGTTAGGCAGACCTGTCAGGCTGTCGTGGAGTGCATTATAGCGGAGTTGCTTCTCCAGGTACCTGTGTTCGGTTATATCGTGGAAAACGAAAACGGCACCGTTGCCCTTGGTCCCGTCATCGTTTATGGGAGAGACGTTAAGGGAGAAATGAAGGATCTTTCCATTGCTTGAAGTGAAAGATATTTCCCGGTCCCTGATAACATCACTATTAAGGAAATCTCTCCAGCTTGAGTTGCCTCCTTCGTCCAGCATGGACAGGATACTGTCCACGTGCATGTTCAGAAGTTTAGAGGCAGGGCAATTCAGAAGCTCCGTAAGGGCAGGGTTAAGGTCCTTTATGACTCCACTGCTGTCTACGACGATAACCCCGTCATGCATGCTCTCAAGGATATTCTTGAGATCGTCCCTGGACACGGTGGTTTCCTTGAGCACCTTCGCCATGGAAGCAAGGGACCTTGCCAGGTCTCCCATCTCGTCATGGTATTCGAAGGGAATGGCGATGTCGTAATCGGCTTTCGATATCCTCTGGACGATACCCGAAATGATATGTAGAGGCCTGGTCACTCTATGGGCTATGGCGAAGGAGGAAAGGGCTACCAGAACGAGAAGTATCCCTGCGGCCATGATGAGGAAGATCGCCCCTGAACGGATATTTTCCCTGTCCGTTGTGGTAAGGACATCCTTCAGGCTGGCCAGTGCATTGTCCACAAAGGAACTCGATCGGATAATGCAGATACCCCCATAAGGGGCACCCGAGACATAAACGGGGGAAATGGCGTAAAGAATTGTTCGGCCATCATCCCACTGCACATTGCTCGAGAAGAGGTTGGTCAGATTGAAAAGTTCCCGGATGTTCTTCTTTCCGGAAACGAGGGTGGAACCATCTGAAATGATGTTCCCCTGGGGATCGTAGAGACATCCATAGAGAGTATCGGAATCTGAACGTACGGAACTGATCAGGTTCCTTACGCCATTCATGTTATTCTCTTCCAGGACTACAGAAACATCGGAAGCCAGAGAATTTGAGATCTCCCGGCTTCGGTCCTCAAATTTCTGGAGAAGAGAAGATCTCATCACCGCAAAGCTTATACTGCGGTTCTTTTCGAGAATATTTGAAAAATTATAGAAAAGTATGGCTCCAACTAATACAAAAGTACAAAGTACCAGCCCTGATATGAGGAGAAAATTTCTATCTCTGATCTTCATATGAACACCCTTCCGATCCTTTCAAACATTCACCAGTTAAGTGCATGCCTGGATCCAAAGGCCCTGAGGCTCAATATTAGGAACGATGCAGCTGCTATACTGTTCAGAGCTTGCTTGCATGAAATTGCAGAAAAGAATACTATGACCCATGAAAATACTACTTCATATTTGTGATTAAAACAAGTGAAAAGTTAGGTCTTTACAGGCTTTATACATATTTCCCGGAAGGGGGACCGGCTTTTCTTGTGATGGAGGGAATATGGATCTGGACATATCCGGGATCTGGAAGACCATTGAAGGCCTGGAAAAGGCCGGATACACTTCCTGGCTGGTGGGTGGAGCGGTAAGGGACCTTCTGAAGGGAGAGCAGCCAAGGGATATTGACCTTCTTACCAATGCCGGGGAGGATATGATAATGAGCCTGTTCCCCCGGGCCAGAAGGATAGGTAAGGGAGATCAGGTATCCTGGATCCTTCCCATGGGCGAAGGCAACTGGGAGCTGACCTGTCTTGGCGTCAGATCTCTTGAGGAAGAGCTCCAGAGGAGGGATTTCACCATCAACGCCATGGCCATGGATTCTGACGGGTCAGTTATAGATCCATTTGATGGCCGGAAAGACCTGGAGGAGGGCATACTGAGATTTACCGGGGACCCGGCCTGCAGGCTCCGCGAGGATCCCGTCCGGTCGTTGAGGTTCTGCCGGTTTGCCTCCATATTCCACATGCTGCCTGAAGATGCTTCCTGCTCTGTCATAAGGGAACTATCACCCGGGTTGCCCAGGGCCCATAAACAGAGGGTCGGTAAAGAGATCCTCCTCTGCGCTGTGAAGGGTGGCCTTTCCGGGTTCCTGTCCCTTGCAGATGATCTCGAGCTTACCGGACTATACAGCTTTTTCCCGGGAATTGAAAAGCATGGGTTCACCCTTGTGCTGAAAGACCTACCGCCTTTGGAAGGCCTGGCCTGTCTCGAAGAGCTGGAACGGATGGGATCCTTTCCGGTGTGTGCCCTTGCCCTGTTCTTTCTTGGAGAGCCTGGTCCCTTTGCCAGGAATGATGTCAGCGATTTTATCCGCGGATATGCATGGCCCGGGAACCTTGTAAAGGGGATCCTTCAGCTGAGAAGGTACGCTCTTTCACTGATCTCCTCACCATCAGAGCGGATGATCTTCGAAATGATAGAAGAGGTGGAGTATCAGGTCAGAAGAGATGTTTTCGCGCTTGTCTCTGCAATATTCGCCGAGGCAGGGAAGGACTTAAGACCATTGAAGCAGAAAGCAGACCTTATGTATCGGATGGAGAAGGAACTGCTTTCATCAGGCCTGCTGTTGGGAGGAAGGGAGATAATGGAATTGTTCCAGCTTTCTCCTGGCAGGCATGTGGGCAGTATCAGGCGGAAGATAAGGTTCCTGGTGGCAACGGGCAGGATATCATCAAGGGAAGAAGTCATAAGGGAAATACAGGCGATCCTTGATAATTAGGGGTGTGCCCCCCCTTCCCGGAGTGGTATTCCCAGGGTAAGGCCGAAGGACCAGTCTTCTTCCTCTCCGTATACGGCTATAATCTTTCCGTTGAACACGCTCCCAGGTACCGAAAGGGCAAACCCTGCCTCCCAGGGGTCATCGAGAATATCAAGAGAGTGGTCCAGGAGATATCCCCTGGTGTAGAAAAGGTCCGCATTTATGGTACCCCACCAGTTCTGGATCATTACTTTTCTCAGGAGGATCTGCCACCAGGCACTGTTCTCTCCCGACAGGGGATGTTCCGCCAGGGACAGAAGTTCCTCCCTGCCTCCTAGGTAGGCTCGATAATAGGGTTTATGTTCGTCCCCCAGGGAAAACCCCCCCTTCATCATGAGCCTGTATCCATTGTTCCGGAAGGAATGGACATTACTGAACTCCATCCGGGCAATAAGCTCCTCCAGGTCGAGATATGTGAATTCCGCTGTTATGGAAGTCCCCTCGGTGGGGTCGATCATATCGTCCATGGAATCATAGGACAGGAAGAGGGTCGGGGCATAATGTCCTTTCCATTCCTTATCGAAATGGTAATATTCCCCCAGAAGTCCTATCCCTCCCCGAAGGGAGCCGAGATAGAATCTTTCAGAGAAGGAAAGGGCATATCTGTCCCATTGGACATCTGTAGAATTACGGGGTTCAAAGACCCTTTTCCTGAACAGTATCCTTGTATCGGTCCTGTTTTCCCAGGCATCACCTTCATTCAGGTAGCGTAAGCCAAGGCCCCATTCCTCTCCGGCTATCAGCTGAAGGCTCAGGGTATCTTCCTCCTCCAGCAGATCCCTCATGATGACGTCACCATAAAGCCAGTTATGGTCGTGAAAGGTTGAATAGTATCCTCCAAGGAGAGCTTCGTATCTGAAATCCCTGACGATCCTCCTGTCGGAGTAGAAGGGGGAAGGGAAGGGATCCCGGTCCTCCAGGAGATCCCCTTGGAAAGATCCTTTTTCTGAAGCCATAGGGCGTGGCAACCTTTTTGACCTTTCCGCAAGGTCCCTTATCTGTTCCCTGGATCTTTCTGCCTCTCTGGTGCCTGCTTCAAGGGCCTCTTCCATCAGGTTGGTGTCAAGGATGGGAAGATCCCCAACGTCAGGCCTTATAACAAGATCTGCAGCTGCAAGGTCTTCCCGGAGATCTTTCCCTGTCATGATATTTATGCATTGGTCTATCACATCGATGGTGGTATTGATCTGGTCTTCCCTTTTGCTGGATGCTGTTATATCCACAGCTATAACAGGAAAGCCCGGAAAGATATCCCTGGCTATACGAACAGGAAGGTTGGCGACAAGTCCGCCGTCCACGAGCAATCTTCCATCCTTTTTCCATGGTTGGAAAAGGGCGGGGATCGACATGGATGCCCTCATGGCTTCTGGCAGGGAACCCTCCCTGATAATAACGGCCTCGCCGGAGACCAGGTCTGTGGCGACTGCGGCGAAGGGTATGGGAAGGTCATTGAAGTCGGTGATCTCCCTGCAGGAATAGGTCAGGTCCTCCAGTTTATGGACCAGTCGAAGACCTGTAAGGCCACCGAGGGGGCCGACTATATTTCCCCTTTCATCGAGAAGTACCCTGTAGAAGGTCCATGATTCTGAACTGTTTTCCTG
>JAFGMB010000115.1 GCA_016927765.1 Synergistales bacterium | reverse complement strand
TGTTGCAGGTCATATGGTGGATACTGGAACCACAAAGGTACTGGCCACTATGGAAATAGTGATCCAGGCTTTTTCTGATCTTGATCTGGAACGGGTTCATGATGAGGAAACCGACTTTATCCTTTTCAAAATGAAAAAAAGTCCCACCTCATAGCCTGTATGGACAGTGCCATGTATCATTCCTGGTGATAGCCTGATCAGAATGTGGATGTCAGTTTGTATATGCCGAATTCTCCATGACGCAGGGCTTCGGCTTTCGTCAGTCTGCCGTTGATCACATCTATCATTTCATCCCATATCTTTTCTCCAACCTGTTCAATGCTTTCCAGACCCTGGATTATGGTTCCTGCGTTGATATCGATATTTTCCTCCATAAGGGTAAAAGTCCCCGGATTGCCGGTTATCTTGATCACCGGAGCTACCGGGCAGCCGGTGGGGGTTCCTCTCCCTGTTGTAAAAAGAACTATTTGTGCTCCTCCTGCGACCATCCCCGTGATAGACTCTATGTCCTGTCCCGGGGTATCCATCATGTGCAGTCCTTTGCCCGAAGGGATCTCGGAATATTCCAGCACCCCGGCCAGGGGCATGGTCCCCCCTTTATAGATGCAGCCAAGGGACTTTTCTTCAATTGTGCTCAGCCCCCCTGTGATATTGCCCGGGGTAGGCTGGCTGCCCCGAAGATCGACTCCCATTCTCTTGGCCTTGTTCTCACATTCCCGGACTATTCTGAGGAGTGTTGTCGCTACTTCATCAGAGATCGCCCTTTCCGCAAGAATATGTTCAGCCCCGATCAATTCTGTGGTTTCTGAAAGGATGGAGGTACCGCCAGATCTGACCAGTTTGTCTGAGACATACCCCTGTGATGGATTGGCTGCCAAACCTGAAGTAGTGTCCGACCCTCCACATTCCAGGCCAAGGATGATCTGGGAAATGTCAATGGGTTCCCGTTCCATTCTGGAAACATGCTGGCTCATTTTTCTGGCGATTTTCAGGCCCTTTTCCTGGGCAGAAAGGGTCCCGCCGGCTTTTTGGATCACCAGGTATTCCACGTCTTTTCCCGAAGAAGATATATCCCGGGCAAGTGCCTCTGTATCCAGGCTCTCACAGCCCAACCCTATTACCAGGACAGCACCGATATTGCCGTTTTTGCCAAGCCCGGCAAGGGTTCTAAAAGTAACGTCAAGGTCCGGTTTTATCTGGGCGCACCCATGTTGATTGGGTAAGGCTACCGCTCCTTCCACCTGTTCTGCTATTCTCCATGCCACTGTGGAAGCGCAAACGGAAGAGGGAATGATCAGCAGGTGATTCCTTATCCCTACAACTCCATTTTCTCTCAGATATCCCTTAAGTCTCATGACAGGTCACCTTCCAGGTCGCCTCTTCCTCTCAGGCTTTCAATATTATGGATGTGCACGTGACTACCTTTCGGTATATATGAGGTGGCCTGGCCAATGATCTCTCCATATTTCATGATCATGTCTCCCTTTCCGATCTCCTGGAGCGATACCTTATGCCCGAAGGGTATTTCCTCGATCATGGAAAGTAATATACCCATATCAGGGATTTCAATATCCTCACCCTTGTGGAGATCCCGTAGAGCAGTAGCCACATTGTCCCGAGGATCGATGATTATCAGGGGGTTCTTCAAAGTCATCACCTTCAATAAATCTGATTGATCTCATTTATGTTACAGCATTTTGGACACATAGAGTAGACTGAAAAATTGCGGTAAGGGAGAGTTGGTTCAACTGTCAGTTTTGATTAAATAATTTGCTACTTTTAAGACAATATTCAGCAGACCTTGACAAAGATAATCATGAGAATTATCCTAATCAGGTAACACCCTGTATCCAACTTGCATACAAGTCGATCTACAATTTGTATGTTTTTTTGAGGGGGATAATTTTGAGGGTCAGAGAGACGAAAAAGGATATTGCCTACCAGAAGATAAAAAAACTTATCACAGACCGGGAATTTATCAAGAATCATACCATTTCAGAGAACTCCCTTTCCAAACGCCTCAAGATGAGCAGAACGCCTGTTCGGGAAGCTCTACTTCAGCTTCAGATGGAAGGATTCCTCAAGATAGTTCCCAATAAAGGCATAGTGGTCACCGAAACTTCCATAAACGAAGTTCGTGACATCTATGATATGCGGATAGCTATCGAGGAATTTGTCCTGCGGGAGCTTGCGGGCAACCTGGAAGACCATCACTTTGAATATCTGGAATCATTACTTAAGGAACAGGAAGAATGCCTTAAGACCACCGATACAACGAGATATCTGAAACTGGACAGGGAATTCCATGAATTCCTTTTCAGGACCTACTCTAATGCCATGATAGTGGATTACATGTCCAAAATGAGGGACCGTCTCCATTCCATCAACTATCGTATGCTGGAGTCCAATGACAACATGCGCCTTTTCTGCAGGGAACACGCCAGGATCATCGAAGCTCTCAGAAGTAATGACAAGGAAAAAGCTGTCCAGGAAATGGATATTCACCTCAAGGGCGGTAAAACACGGCTTTTGTAATTCTTTTGATGGCACCATACTCTGCCCTTTCAGAAAGGTGGTGGTAGAGTCTGATATTTTGACAAGTAATGTCAGGTAAACGGAAATACTGGTTATTCACGTATCTAAAATACAAGGAGGTTAGTTTCAATGAAGAAAAAAGCGTTATTGCTGGTTCTTGCGCTGGTAATGGTTTTCATCGTGTCCTCTTCTGTCCTTGCTGCTGACAAACCCATCGTCTGGGTGGGGCAGAGCTGTTTCCCCACCAGTCTTCCCGTGGGTCAATACTTTGTCACCTGGGCCAAGAATGTCAATGCCATGAGCAATGGCATGCTGACTATTGAAGTACATAGTGAGGGTGAGATCGTCCCCGGCCCTGCAATATTTGAATCCGTAAGGGACGGGGTCCTTGACTGCGGCCAGAATACCCCGGCCTGGCAGAAGGGCCAGTATCCTGCAGGCGACCTCTTCTACACCCTCCCGGCAGGTGTTACGGAGACCAATGACCTTCTGGTATGGATGTACGGTAATGAAGGTCATGCCCTGGAGCAGGAAATGTACGGGGATGCCCTGACAGTATTCCCCCTTGGCCTCACTCCCCCTGAATCGGGTATATGGACCACCAGGCCCGTCAAGACCCTGGAGGACATCAAGGGATTGAAGGTTCGTTCAGCCGGCCTGAGCATGGAGCTCTGGGAAAAGCTTGGGGCCTCCGTGGTACTCCTTCCCGGCGGTGAAGTGGTTCCCTCTCTTCGAAGAGGCGTCATCGATGCTGCTGAGTTCGCCTTCCCCAGCATGGATGTGGGTCTTGGTCTGCATGAAGTGTGCAAATATCTCATGGGACCTCCTATTCACATGGGGTCCAACATCTTCCAGCTTCTCATTAATAATGACAAGTACAATGCTCTGCCTGAGTACCTCAAGGAGATTGTGAAGAAAGCCGCAGTGGCAGCAACTTTGGAGGATTACGCCAAGCAGTGGAACGACAGCATAGCTGCCTTTGACAAGATCAAGGCGGCAGGAGTGGAGATCAACAAGCTCTCCAGGGAAGACCAGTTGAAGGCACTTGAGATTTCTTACCAGATCCTCGACGAGAAATCAAAGGAAGATCCCATGTTCAAGAAGGTCTGGGAATCTCAGAAGAAGTTCCTCGATTCTTATCAGGGCTTCTACAACCTGACAAAGTTCGACAAATAAGGGGATATTGTTAGTTACACACTTTGTTCCTTAACCTTGAATCAAACTCTGGAGAGCGGCTTTTGCCGCTCTCCTTTGAAAGTAGCCCATATGAACTGGAGGTACTGAAATGGGACTGTTCGATCTCATCGAATGGCTTAACGAAAAGATAGGTATGATCGGTGCCTGGATTGTCATTCCCCTGAATGCAGTTGTGGTCTATGAGGTGGTAATAAGATACGTATTCAATAACCCCACAGACTGGGTCTATGACACAGCCTGGATGCTCTTCAGTGCCATGTTCCTTCTCGGGGGAGGATACACCATGGTCCATAAGAGGCATGTTCGTATCGACATAATATTCAGTGCCCTTCCCAAGAGATGGCAGGCCTGGTACGACACTTTCTTCTTTGCTGTCATCTTCCTGCCCGTCATGGCCATATTGACCTGGAAGGGTTACCAGTTCGCCGCAAGGGCGTGGACCTCAAGCGAGTACCTGTCCACAACCCTTTGGCACTTCCCGGCAGGCCCGGTTAAGACCATGATACCCATAGGATTTGGAATGCTTCTGCTCCAGGGAATAGTGGAGCTGTTCCGAAATTTGCGTGTAGCAGTTAAAGGAGAAGAATGACCATGAATCCAGAAGTATTAGCGGTGTCCATGCTCCTTATATTGATCTTCATGGTTATGACAGGCATAAGACTTGCCTTTGCCATGATGTTCCTGGGTGTGGTCTTCGGTTTCTATTACAGGGGACCGGCCATGCTCTCCCTCTTCATGCAGAACACTTTCGGTGTCATGCAGAACGAAGTTCTTATTGCGGTGCCTTTGTTCGTCTTTATGGGGTGTATCCTTGAGAAGAGCGGAGCGGCGGAGAAACTGTTCAACACCATGTACCTGCTTCTTGGCCCTGTAAGAGGCGGTCTTGCCCTTACCACCATTATTATCAGCACCCTTTTCGCTGCTTGTACAGGAGTTATCGCTGCATCGGTAACCACCATGACCCTCATGGCCCTGCCTGCCATGCTTCAGCGAAATTATGACCATGGGCTCTCTGCGGGTGTGGTATGTGCAGGAGGTACCCTTGGTATCCTTATACCTCCAAGTGTAATGCTCGTTGTCCTGGGTCCCATGACCAACCTTTCTGTTGCAAAGCTCTTTGCAGGAGCCCTTGTCCCAGGCCTTCTGCTTTCAGCACTTTACATCATCTACATCATCGCCAGATGTTGGTTCCAGCCATCTGTGGCTCCAGCCATTACAACAGCTGAAAGGGATGCCGCAAAGGGCAAGATATTTATCCATACTCTTATATACATGCTTCCCATCCTCGGCTTGTTATTTGCCGTTCTCGGGTCCATCCTCCTGGGGATAGCTTCCCCTACCGAGGCATCCGGTGTTGGAGCCCTTGGTGCTGTTATCATCGCCATGATCTACAGGAACCTTAACTGGACTACAGTAAAAGGTGCTGTCATAGAGACCATAAAGGTGACTTCCATGGTCTTCTTTGTGATAGTGGGTGCCCAGATGTTCACCTCTGTTTTCCTCTTCATGCGTGGCGGGGCATTGATAGAATCCATGCTCCTCGGGATGGGACTCGGAAAATGGGGGGTCATCTTCGTAATGATGTTCGCCGTTTTCATCATGGGCATGTTCCTGGACTGGATAGGGATAGTCTATATCGTAGTTCCCATTTTCCTTCCCATAGCAGTCCACCTGGGTCTGGATCCTTTGTATTTTGTCCTTCTTATAAGCATCAATCTACAGATGTCCTTCCTTACACCGCCCTTTGCCTATGCTATTTTCTTCGTCAAGGGAGTTGCCCCGTCGAATGTTACCACCAAGGAGATCTACTGGGGTGTGGTTCCTTTCGTGGCCCTGCAGGCTACAGGTCTTACCATGTGCCTCATATGGCCGAAGATAGTCATGTGGTTGCCAACAATAGCAAGTTAAAAAATATAGATTGCCTTTTATTCAATCCAAGGAGGTAACTAAATGTGCGCCAAACCAGTTAGAAAAAAAAGTCCCACCAGCATAAGGAACTATGATAAGGATCTTCTCAAGTCTTTCTATGAGACCATGATGAAGATCAGGTATTTCGAGCAGAATATCCAGGAAAAATTCCTGGCCGGTGAAATACCCGGTTTTGTCCATGTCTATATCGGTGAAGAGGCTACCGGTACGGGTATCATGACAAACCTCAGGAGTGATGACTATATCCAGACGACCCATCGGGGCCATGGCCATACTATCGCTAAGGGAGCCGAGCTCAAGAGGATGATGGCAGAGATCTACGGTAAAAAGCCCGGATTCTGCAAGGGAAAAGGTGGTTCCATGCATATTGCCGACTTCAGTGTGGGCATGCTTGGTGCTAACGGAGTGGTTGGGGGAGGCTACACTCTTGCTACAGGAGCGGCCCTCGCCACCAGGATGCTGGGGAAAGACCAGGTAACGGTGGTTTTCTTCGGCGACGGTGCTTCGAACCGAGGAACCTTCCATGAGGCGGCTAACATGGCCGCCGCCTGGGATCTTCCCATACTTTTCGTATGTGAGAACAACCAGTGGGCGTCTACTACTCCCTACAGGACCACTACTTCTGTTGAGGATATAGCCGACCGAGCCCAGGGATATGGTATGCCAGGGGTGATCGTGGACGGCAATGATGTCTTTGCCGTATATGAGACAGCCAGAAAGCTCATTGAAGATATACGTAAAGGTTCTGGCCCTGCCCTCCTGGAGTGCAAGACCTACCGTATCGGTGGGCATTTCGTTGGAGATCCCGAGATGTACAGGACAAAGGAAGAAGTGCAAAAGGTATTCAAGGAAAATGACCCTATCTCGAGATTTGAGGAAAGAGTGCTGGATGAGAAGGTCATGACCAGGGAAGAACTTGATCAGATCAAGGAAAAGGTTCTAAAGGAAGTGGATGAAGCTGTGGAATTCGCGAGACAGGCTCCGGAACCCGATCCCTCCGAACTTTACCAGGATCTTTATGTATAGGGATGGTGAATGACATGAGAGAAATTACTTTTTCCCAGGCCACTCTCGAGGCAATGGATGAGGAAATGAGCCGTGATGAGACTGTTTTCGTCATGGGTGAAGATATCGCAAGACAGGGGGGGATATTCGGCCAGTTCAAAGGTCTTCCCCAGAAATTCGGTTTTGACAGGGTGAAGGATACACCAATCACCGAAACAGCTATCGTTGGAGCAGGTGTTGGAGCTGCCCTTGCAGGGATGAGACCTGTAGTAGATATGCATTTCGCTGATTTTATGGGGGTATGCATGGATGAGATCTTCAACCAGATGGCCAAGATCCATTACATGTTCGGTGGTCAGAAAACTGTACCGGTGGTCCTTCGTGCCCCCGATGGATTGATAAACCAGGCAGCGGCACAACATTCCCAGAGCCTTGAAGCATGGTTCATGCACGTACCGGGGCTTAAAGTCGTGATCCCTTCAAATCCTGCTGATGCCAAGGGCCTTCTTAAATCAGCCATAAGGGATGATAACCCCGTTCTCTTTTTTGAGCACAAGGCTCTTTTCCGCATGTCAGGGCCAGTCCCCGAAGAGGAATACCTGACTCCCATCGGCAAGGCCAAAGTTGTCAGGGAGGGTAAGGATGTTACGCTGGTATCCTATTCCCTTTGTTTCAACACTTGTCTCAAGGCTGCCGAGATGCTCGACAAGGAAGGCATCAGCGTGGAATGCGTCGATCTAAGGACCATTTCTCCTATAGACAAGAACACTATTCTTGAATCCGTAGCAAAAACAACCAGGCTTGCAGTTGTACATGAAGCGGTTAAGCAGGGTGGAGTTGGTGCAGAAATATCTGCAATAGTGGCTGAAGAGGCTATCGATTATCTTGATGCTCCTATCGTAAGAGTTGGCGCTCCATTTACACCTGTACCCTTTGCAAAGCCTCTTGAGCAGGCCTACAGGATCACACCCGAGAAAGTGGCTGATGCGATCCGTAAGATGTTTTAAAGGACCGAGGTGTTAGATATGACCGATATAAGGACCACATCATGGAAGGTGACAGGAAAACAGGTCGTTGTTAGGCTATGGCCGGGCACAGACCTCATCACCGGATTGCTCAGGGTCTGTGAGGACCATGGGATCACTGCCGGTTGTATAACAGCCATGCATGGAAGTCTTTCAAAAGCGAGGTTTGTATGGGCCCTTCCTGATCCTGCCACTAAAATGAACGCCAAATATGGTGACCCGGTAGACATCGAGGGTCCCCTGGAATTCATATGCGGAAGTGGAATGATAGGTCAATATGCGGATTCCCGTGAGACAGAGGTCCATCTGCATGGTGTTCTGTCAGACCCGGAACAGGGTTTTCACGGAGCTCACTTCGTTAAGGGAGGCAACCCGGTAATGAGCACGCTCGAGGTATTCATACAGGCCTTCGATGACGTGGAAATTCTCAGGGCTTTTGACGAAGAGACAGAGTTTCCTCTCTTCAACATATACAAGAAGGAAAACTGATAATGAATAACCTGGAAATTGACTTCTCCGGGAAAGTTATTGTGGTCACTGGTGGAAGCAGGGGTATTGGGAGGGCCATTGTCGAATCCTTCTGTGGATCCAATGGCAGGGTCTATATCCTTGACATGGACGAGAAATCGGCCAGGGAGACTGTAAATGAGGTCACATCCAGGGGAGGAGAGGTCTCCTTCCTGCCCCTGGATGTATCCGACCACGCTATGGTCAGAAAAGTTCTGGGATCCATTCTCAGCGAAGAAGGCCACGTGGATGTGCTTGTAAACGATGCGGGTGTATCCCTGCCCAAGCCTTTCGCCGAGTGTACCGAAAAAGATTGGGATTTCGTGGTGGGCATAAACCTCAAGGGTACTTTCAATACTTCCAATGTATTATTCCCTTCCATGATCCAGAGGCGCTATGGAAAGATCGTCAACATCGCTTCCATTGCGGGCAAGCTCGGCGGTGGGTTTCTGGGCACTTCCATATATGGGGCCTCCAAGGCTGGTGTCATAGGGCTTACCAAGGGGATGGCCAGGGAAGGTGGTCCTTACGGGATCAACGTGAATGCCATATGCCCGGGTGTTATAAGGACTGCCATGGGCAATGCCATTCCTGAGGAACATCAGAAGGTCATCATCCAGGGTACTCCTCTCAGGAGGTACGGTGAGCCTTATGAGATCGGGAATGTGGTTGCTTTCCTCGCCTCAGACCTGGCATCTCATATTACCGGTGAGATCATGGATGTTGATGGAGGAATCGTAAGGGATTGATTTCCCTTTCTTTTAAAGGTGGGATTTGAATGAAATTTGATTTGTCAGGAAAAGTGGCAGTTATCACAGGAGCTGCCAGGGGGATAGGTAAGGCTATAGCGCTTTCCATGGCGAAGTGTGGTGCTGATCTTGCTATCCTTGACATGAACGTGGAAGGTGCAGGGCAGACTGCTGAAGAAGCGGGAAAAATGGGCGTGAAAGCTCAGGTATACAAGGCTGATGTTTCAGATCTGAAACAGATCCAGGAGATTTTCAGGGAGATCAGGAATACTTTCGGCAAGATAGATATCCTTGTTAACAATGCCGGAATAGTCTCTCCCAAACCATTTCTGGAAACAAACGAGAAAGAATGGGACATGATAATGGGGGTCAATCTGAAGGGCGTCTATAATACCTGTTTTTCCGTCCTTCCCTTCATGATAGAGCAGAAATACGGGAAGATCGTTAACATCGCCTCCATAGCAGGCAAGACGGGAGGAGGCTTTTTCGGGAACACCATATATGGGACTTCCAAGGCAGGTGTTATAGGGCTTACCAAGGGTATTGCCAGAGAGGCAGGGCCTTTTGGAATAAATGTGAACGCTATATGCCCGGGTCCCATTGAAACCCAGATGCTTGCTGATTGCCCTGAAGAGACCAGGCAGCGTATCCTTTCTGGGGTTCCTCTCAGAAAATTCGGTCATCCTCAGGATATCGCGAATGTGGCTGTATTCCTTTCTTCAGATCTTGCCAGCCACATGACTGGTGAGATCACCGATGTTGATGGAGGAATAATGAGAGATAACTGATGGAGGGATGAAAAGATGACCCAAATGAAGGCCATCGTAAAAACAGAGACCTCTTTTGGTGCTTCTCTGAAAAGGGTTCCTGTTCCAACACCGGGCCCTGGCGAGGTCCTTGTAAAGATAATGGCTACTGCCATTTGCGGAACTGATGTGCATGTGTATGAATGGAATAAATGGGCCCAGGGGGCGGTTAAGTCACTGCCTCGGGTAATGGGACACGAGTTCAGTGGGGAAGTCCTTGAGCTCGGAGAAGGAGTTAAGAATCTCATCAAAGGTGACAGGGTGGCTGGAGAGACCCATATACCCTGCGGAAAGTGTTACCAGTGCAAGAATGGGCTCCAGCATATCTGTGCCAATATGGTCCTCTTCAGTATTGATTCGGATGGTTGTTTTGCTCAATATACTGTTATTCCCGAGATCTGTGCAAGGAAGATCCCTGAGGACATTCCATGGGAACACGGGGCAATGATGGAACCTCTTGGCACAAGTGTCAGGGCAGCCCAGGAAGTTGTCCCAGCCGGTGCGAACGCTGCTGTTATCGGTGCCGGTCCCATTGGCCTTGGAGCGGTTACAGCCCTTAAAGCCCTTGGCGCTGCCCGGATAATCGTATCGGATATTTCTGATGACCGCCTTTCTATCGCTGCTGAGGTTGGTGCTACCCATCTTTTAAACCCTTTGAAGGAAGATGTTACCGCTAAAGTAATGGAGATTACTTCAGGAGTGGGTACAGATTCTTTTATTGATGCCTCTGGCAGTGTAAGAGCCATATCAGAGGGTTTCCGCTACCTGCGCAAGGGAGGCAGGGTAGCCCTTGTAGGGCTGCCATCAGAGCCCATATCCCTGGAACTTGGGCCTCAAGTGATCTTCAAGGAGGCAAAGATCATTGGGATCCATGGCAGGAAAATGTTCGAGACCTGGACAGTCATGGAAAATCTTATGGCCGGAGGACTCCTTGAACTTGACCCTATTGTTTCTCATATCCTTCCCCTTGAGGATTTCGAAAAGGGTTTTTCATTATTGAAGGAGGGCAAGGGCTGCAAGATCATTCTTGACCCATGGCAGGAAGGCCAATTGCCTACCCTGCAGGAGTAACCTGGAATATAGATAGGAGAACATCGAATTTGTTAAAGGAAGCCAATACTAAGGAGGATTCCTGATGGCAGCGTTCATAACCATGCCTAAGCTTGGTCTCACCATGACCGAAGGCACCGTTTCTGAATGGAAAGTGTCCGAGGGTGAGACCGTCAAAAAGGGAGATATCCTTTTTGTAGTTGCTACGGATAAATTGACTTACGAAGTTGAAGCCCCGGAAGATGGAGTTATTCTCAAGATCCTGGTGGAGGAGGGAATCCCTGTCCCGGTAGGAGATAATCTGGTCTATATTGGGGAAGCAGGTGATGTGGTTCCCCTTGAGGAGATTGCTCCAGAAGTCGACCAGGAGGAAGAATTGGTCGGAGAAGAAACACTGGAAGAGACCATTCCCGAGAGAATCCCTGAAGGTGTATCTCCTTCTGCAGGACCTGTCAAGGCATCTCCCCTGGCAAGAAAATGGGCAAGGATCTTTGGCCTTACCCTTGGGGAGATACAGGGCTCCGGACCAGAAGGCCGGGTCGTCAAGGAAGATGTTCTTAAAGAAGCGGTTAAGTTCAAGGCATCTCCTCTCGCCCGCAAACTCGCAAAGGACCATGGATTGGAGATCACCCATATCCAGGGAACAGGCCCTGAGGGCAGAACCATTAAACAGGATGTAATGGATTACCTTGAAGGAAGTGCTGTTTCCAGGATCAAGGCCTCTCCTGTGGCTGAAAAAATGGCCCGTGATCTCGGCGTGGACCTCGCTGAAATTGAAAGCACCGGCAGGATAATGAAAGAAGATGTCCTTGCGGCTGCCGGGCCTTCACGGAAAATGGAACATGCAGAAGTCGATGAGGTCGCTATTTCCCCTGGTGATCGCAGAGTGCCTCTTTCTCCGATGCGCAAAGTCATAGCTGAACGGATGAGTTTCAGCGCGAACACTATCCCGTCTGTGGTATTCAACATTGAGGTGGATTTCTCGGAGCTGATCTCCTTCAGGAACAGGATCAAGGAAGAAGCTGAAAAGAAGGGTATTAAAGTCTCTTTCAACCATATCCTGATGAAGATATGTTCAAAAGCCCTTCATGAGCATCCTATGGCTAATGCCAGCTATGATAAGGAAAAACAGGAATATATCCTTCACGGGGATGTTAATATCGGTCTTGCTGTTGCGGTTGAAGGCGGACTTCTGGTGCCTAATCTGAAGAAGGTCCAGGAGAGGTCAATCTTTGAAATAGCCTCTCAGACTGATGCTCTTGTCAAGAAGGCAAGGAAGGGAGGTCTTTCCATGGATGATATGCAGGGAGGGACCTTTACCATCACTAACCTGGGCATGTTCGGGATGCATGATTTCACACCTATTATCAATCCTCCGGAAGCATGTATCCTTGCTGTCAATTCCATTGTAGAAAAGCCTGTAGTGGTAAATGGAGAAATAACGGTCAGACCTATGTCCATGCTGGGTCTTACAGCGGATCACAGAATACTTGACGGGGCAGATGCTGCACGATTCCTTTCCAGGATCAGGGAGATAATAGAAAATCCTTACCTGCTTCTTGTGTGACCAATCACTATGCATCAGCGGAACTCTACCCTTTTAAGGTTCCGCTGATGCTGCAATTGCGATAAGTGAACTGAATTTTAGGGTAAGTTGATGTTTAGGAGGATAACTGAATCATGGCTACTCATATTACTATGCCAAAACTTGGCCTTACCATGACCGAAGGAACTGTTCAGGAAT
>JAFGMB010000114.1 GCA_016927765.1 Synergistales bacterium | reverse complement strand
GGTTATATATCACCCATGCAAAGGCCGCCACGCCCAATATGGCAAAAGCCCAATCGTACCAGGGGATCCTGTCAACAAACCTGTTCTTTCTCCAGGATGTGGCCAGAAATACAAGAGGTACGGCGAAACACAGGTGAAGGGATCTTTCAAGAGTGGCTTCAAATACTCCGAATCCTATCTGATAAAGGTGGACCAGGGACATTAAGATCATGATCCCGGCAACAAAGTAACCCACCCTGCCTTTTAGAGAGCGGATATTTGTATCCAGAACAGGAGATGGTTCTGTATTGGTTGGGCTTGTCATAAGCGAGATCTTCCTTTCCCTCTTTAATCACAACAAGGGACAGGAATTGATCCCTGTCCCTTGTTTCATGGGCATGTTCTTAAGATTTACTATTGAAGATAGCCAAGTTCCTCAAAGGCTTTCCTTGCTCCGGGGTGCTGTTCAGCCCCGAGATTTTTCCAGAGGGTAGTGGGGTCAAGGGTTCCCAATACCTTGTAGACGCTGGCGAGATGATCCATATTCTGGAGCATGGTCCTGGTGAACTTGTAGACCACATCTTCAGGAAGATCTTCCCTGCAGAAGAGGACTGCAGACATCCCGACAGTCTCCACATCTTCCTCGATGCCGGGGTAGGTGCCTGCAGGAACTACCTGGGGAGACATACCGAACTTGTCGATAAGGGTATCTTTAAGTTCCCCTGTGATGGGGAGGATCTTGGCCGGTACGGAGACGATCATTTCATAGACGTCTGAAGTGGGAGCTCCTCCCTGCCTGGTGTACATGTTGATATGGCGGTCCCTCCAGAGGTTTACAGCTTCACTGGAACCAACGAACTGTAAGCTTCCGCCCCAATCCTTGACATCCTCGAGTTTATGCCCGTAGAATTCGAAGATCTTCTGGGCCACCCAGAAATCTCCCACACCCGGTTTCAGGGGGCACAGCTTGATGGAGGGTTTCATCTCGAAAAATTCATCAAGGCTGTTGAAGGGCTGTTCTTTTTCGACAAGGACCTGTACGTACATGGGAAGGATCTTCATGATCCCCTTGAGGTTTGTCACCTTTTCCTTGTATGGGTCGATCCCTTCCGCTGCTGCGGCGAGGTATGAAGAATAGGAGAACCCTATTTCTGCCTGACCCTTGGCAATAATGCCAGGATTTGAGACAGATCCCCCTGGAATCCCCGCAGCGGGGTCACCTTCAAAGGTCTTGTTGAGAAGATCCGCCATGGCACCGGCAAGGGGATACCAGCTTCCTCCAACACTACCGGCAGAAAGCTTGAGGCTGTCCACCCCAAGGGATTCTTCCGCCCTGGCCTGGTTGCCCGCCAGGAAAAGGGCTGAAACGATGAAAAGCGCAGTTAAGATCATTACTAAACCCTTTCTCTTCATTCGAACGTCCTCCTTTTGAAATTTTTCCCTGCAAAGTGTAAGGGTCATTACTCCAATGTGAAATCTCTGATATATTTGGGGGTTACTTTACCCACGAAGGGTAAATCTGTCAAGGTGATTTGACCATATTAGAGAAACAAAGTAAAGTATCTTGTATTCGGTGAATAAATGATCATTACTATTGAGATCCGAAACGAAATTAGAAGTGCCATCTGAAAGAAAATAAGGAGAGTTTCGAGTTTTCCATGGCCTGAAATAACATTAACACCGGGTAGTGACAATTATATTGTCACTACAGACATAGTACAAGACAGACCCGGTAAAAAGTTGTATCCCGGCAGGTCACACCATGCATGACCCCTTCAAGGAGGTTTACGGATGAACTGGAAAGAACTGCAGGAAAAAATGATAAGGTACAGAAGGGATTTTCACTCTTTTCCAGAGGCTGGCTGGACTGAGTTCAGAACAAGCTCGAAGATATCTGACATCCTTCATGGTCTGGGTTTCCAGTTGTTGCTGGGACCCGAGATCATTGAACTTTCAAGCGTAATGGGAAGACAGGCGGCTATAGTACCTGATCATCAGAAAAGAGCCCTGGATCAGGGAGCCAGTGAGAAATGGATGAAACGAATGGAAGGCTTTACCGGTGTGGTGGGGATCCTTGATACTGGGAGGGAAGGTCCTACCGTCTCACTGCGTTTTGATATTGATGCCGTGGAAGTAACAGAAGCAACTGAAAGTTCTCACAGGCCTTTCAGGGAAGGCTTTTCCTCAAGGAACAATGGGGTTATGCATTCCTGCGGACACGACGGTCATACTGCTATCGGACTTGGCCTTGCCGAAGTGCTTGCTGAGAAGAAAGATGAACTTGCAGGGAAATTCAAACTGGTCTTTCAACCGGCCGAGGAAGGGGTAAGGGGTAGCAAGGCAATTACCGACAGGGGGATCCTTGATGATTCGAATTTTTTCATAGCCCTTCACCTCGGAATGGGTATCCCCACGGGAACGCTAATAGGAGGATCCCAGGGATTTCTATGTACTAAAAAGCTCGATGTTCATTATCACGGCAGATCAGCCCATGCAGGAGCTGCTCCAAATGAAGGTCATAATTCCCTTCTTGCCGCTGCATCTGCAGTGCTTAACCTTCATGCCATAGCTCCACACAAGAAAGGGGTTTCCAGGATAAACGTGGGGGTCCTGAATGCGGGAGAGGGCAGGAACGTGATCGCTCCCAATGCCGATATGAAGATCGAGGTTAGAGGGGAGTCCCAGGAGATCACTGATTACATGTATCAGAGGGCCCTCAGGATCATAGAAACTTCCGCTGCAATGTACGAGGTGGAGAGCAGGATAGAAAGGATGGGGGAATCCATTACTGCCAGAAGCGATGAGCTCCTGGTGGAAGAAGTATGCCAGGCGGGTCGTTCTCTCGGTTTTTTTGACAGGATCGAAACTTACAACGGTTTTGGTGGGAGTGATGATGCTGCATGGATGATGAAAAGGGTCCAGGATAGGGGGGGCAGATCCACCTACATTATTCTGGGTTCGGATATCCCTGCCGGTCACCATAACGAATTTTTCGATTTTGACGAGTCTGTCCTTGTATGGGGCGCTCGAGTGCTTTTCGAGACTCTCCGGAGGGTTGGTTGCAAAACCTGTTAGCTCAGCTCTTCGGAATTTATCAATACAGGATTTTCTGAAGCGGGGGATCCCCCGCTTTTGTATTACTGTCCGTCGAGACTCTAACCTGCCTGGAATACAATTTCACTATCAATTCCCTGAACAAAACCTGGAGGCCCCCTATTCCCGCAAGATAGCAATGCTATAATTAGTTAACAGGCAATACTTTTTCCCAGCATCTATGTAGATCGTTATTTTGGGGAGGTTGAGTTTCCTCTTAATGTGGCTTAAGTGGCTACCCTGGAAGTATATTGTACGTAAATTAGCGCACAGCCATGGTTTCCTTGACCCTGTATCTGTTCTTGCCAAGGTCAGAAGTTTCTCCCAGCCTTCGGAAGTACAGGAACCCATTGAACTTCTTCGGGCGGGGATGATCCTTCACACCAGGGGCCTTATGAACAGCAGGGCCATACAGCAGAACCTTGACTGGGTATGGCCCTGGTGGGTCAACCGCCAGTTCGATCCCGAGGATCCGGCCTTTGTCCCCCGGGCTTTTTCACTGACCCACATCAATCTAACCCACCGTAACTGGACAGCTCTGGGTATCCCTGATATGTCCATCTATCCTCTCGTTGACCCGGGTGGAGGGATAACTCCCCAGACAGACGGGTGGACCCTCGAAGGATGGATAGTATCGGATACAGGGAGGTTCCTGGTTCCATCCAGACTGGATTCGGTCCATCAATATCTTGGTGTCGAGGAAAATCTTTCCGTGGAGACTCTGGCCGAGGATCAGGGAATGAGCCTGGGTTCACGGGTGGAAGTTGTATTGGAGAAAGGTCTTCCTTTCTGCCATATCAGGTACATAGGCAGAAGTGAATATCCAGGCTGGTTGGTAGTGGCCCTGAGGCCTTACAATCCTGAAGGGGTTGCCTTCATTCACAAGATAAGGATCGATAAAAGGGAAAGAAATAAATGGTTCATTGAAGATAGGGCGGAGGTCTTCTTTGAAAGTCCGGTGGAGCGGCACCTGTCATCGAATTACAGGGAGGGAGATGTATCCCTGTATGCTTCGGAGATGTCTGAACAGGAAGGATCTGTCTGCGAGGTGGGGATGTGCACTGCCGGGGCGTTTTTCAGGCTCGAAGCAGGTATCCCCAGGCAGATAGGTGTCAGGGCAGAGATCAGGGATGAATCCCACGAATCCTTAAGGAGCTCCTGGTCATGTTCTGAAGTAGGATGGGAGGAAAGCCTTAAGGGACATTGTTCCCTTTCCATTCCAGACGAAAAGATGCAATTCCTGTATGATGCTGCTATCAGGACCCTCATACTCCACTCACCTGGAGATATTTTCCCCGGCCCTTATACCTATAGACGTTTCTGGTTCAGGGATGCAGCTTTCATCCTGCAGGCCTTGATCTGCGCGAACCTGACAGGGCGGGCTGAAAGGGCTCTTGACCGTTTCCCCGCCAGGCAGAATGCTTTTGGGTTTTTCCACTCCCAGGACGGGGAATGGGATTCCAACGGAGAAGCTATCTGGATAATCCACCGCTTTTGCAGGTCCTGTGGAGTCTCCCCAAAAAGAGAATGGCTCAGGGCCGTTGAAAGCGGAGCAAACTGGATAATCCGAAAACGCATTCCTCCTGGACAGGACCCTGTATATGGAGGTCTTTTACCGGCGGGTTTCAGCGCAGAACATCTTGGTGCCAATGACCATTATTACTGGGATAATTTCTGGAGCATTGCCGGTCTTGAGGCAGCTGCTTCAATGATGTCCGAAGGGGGGAAAAGTGCCCTTGCCTTGAAATATGGGCATACAGCTTCAGATTATATGTCCATGGTCGAGAAGAGCCTGTTACATGCAAGGGAGAGGATCGGCAGGGCTGCCATGCCGGCGGCACCCATGAGAAGGCTCGATGCAGGCGCCATAGGTTCCATTGTCGCTGGTTATCCCCTTCAGTTTTGGGCCCCCGGGGATGAAAGGATCATGGACTCAGTGGAATGGCTCATGGAAAACTCTTTTTTCCAGGGAGGTTTCTTCCAGGATATGGTCCATTCGGGCATCAATGCATATCTCACCCTCCATATTGCCCAGATCCTTCTTCGGGCAGGTGATGAAAGGTACGGAGACCTTGCCCGTAACGTGGCAGATCTGGCTACAGC
>JAFGMB010000113.1 GCA_016927765.1 Synergistales bacterium | reverse complement strand
GATCAAGGCCATGGCCCCCCTGGAGTTCAAGAGCTTCATGGATGAGCAGAATGCCCTGGTCCTGGATATACGCAACTTCGAGGCCTTTGGCGGGGCCCATATCCCGGGTTCCTATTCCATCGATTTCGGAGGCAACTTCGCCACCTTCGCTGGCTGGATCCTTCCTCCGGACAAACCTGTTCTCCTGGTGGCAAGGGATGGGCAACAGGCCGCTGAGGCTGTCACATGGCTCAGGAGGGTGGGCCTTGACCAGGTTTTCGGTTACCTGGAAGGTGGGGTCTATGCCTGGGTAATGGCAGGTTTGGAGACTGGGAGTGTTTGCCAGGTATCCCCTAAAACCCTTTATGAAATGACCCAGGGGGATGAAGCCATCAACATCGTTGATGTCAGGGCTTCCACAGAGTTTGCTGCCTACCATATCGAAGGGGCGGTGAACATTCCGGTCCAGGACCTAAGGAAACCTCATCCTGAACTCGACCCTTCCCTTCCCACCATAACCCTTTGCGGCAGCGGCCACAGGTCGAGCCTCGGGTCAAGCCTGCTGAAGCAGAAAGGTTTCCCCAATGTCATTAACCTGGCCGGAGGTATCACCGGTTACACTGCTGCAGGATTTGCGCCCCAGTGCCCGGTCTGCAAGCTTCCCCACGGTCCGAAATTCCTCGGCAGGGACGAGGATTGAGAGGTCAGGATAATTCTGATATGACAGCATGGACGAGGAAGGTCTCCTTCCTCGTCTTTTTGCAGCCGAGAACCCTTGAAAAACTGGAAACAAAGCTTACCGCAGAGGATGTCAGGTGGGAACGTCAAAAGCAGAAAACCCTGTCTACCACGGAGGGCACGGAGGAAGTTCTCTGAGGAAGGCTTGTTGTCTGGGGAATATCAAAGTCGAGAGCGGAGCTCACCGCCGAGGGCACCGAGGACACGCTGAGTCTCGCAGAGGGAAGCAATGGCAAAAACTGTTTCACCCGTGACATATATGAGCAAATTTGGATCTTCTTTGCTCATCTGGCAACACTTCAATTTCCAGGCAAACTCAGGGATCTTCCCTGTTTATTGCTGTATTGCCAGAAAAATGACATTCTCATTTTTCTTATATGTCCCCGGGTTCTCTGCAAGGACCTTAAAATTCAGAAAGGTGAAACTTTGGCTATCTTTCTCGTGCATTTTCTCCATTACCTGGAAAAGGATTTCATCAATTTCCTTGATGTTCCGGGTTTTTCAAGAGAAGATCTTAAGTCCTTAAGATCTTCAGGGCAGCAAAACTCTGGGATCCTTCGTGCTCATTGCTGTCTTGCCGAAAGCTGCGATCTTATGATGCTTCACATCAACCCTTTTTCTTTCGCCATAGCAGATAGCGTCTGTTTGATCTGTTCGAACCGTGCTATAGCATCTTCGTCGTTCCTGTAGCAGGATGTGACGATGCGCAAGTGTCCTTCGCCATGCTCACCGTACTCTGTGCCTGGTGAAACAATTATCCGGGCTTTTTCCCGAAGGTAGGCAGCGACTTCATCAGCTGAACCAAGCTGGCTTATATCAAGCCAGGAGGCAAGCCCACTCTCGCTCATCTTCATGCGGACCCCTGGAGTATCCCGGAGTATCTGATATGCAATCCTGCGTCTGCGCTCATTGCGCTCATAATTCTCTTTTAGAATGTTTTCGTCATTCATGGCAGCAATGGCACCAACTGAGGTAAGGGTACCAGGAACACCCATGACGTTGACCGCTGCTCCATAGAAAACATCCATAATGTTTTCGTTGGCAACCATACATCCTATGCGCAGGCCACTCAGTCCATATCCTTTGGAAATTGAATAAAGAGTTATAGTCCTCTCCCACATGTCCGGGAACGTGCAGGGATGCACAAATTCAATACCATCATAAACGGTATCCCGGAACGCTTCGTCGCACACCAGGACCAGATCATTCCTGATCACAAATTCGCACAAGTTCTCGATCCCTTTGCGCCTGAACACAGTACCAGTAGGGTTGTTGGGATTTGTCAAGACAACAACCTTTGTCCTGTTCGAGAGTCTTTTCTCAAATTCATCTATTCGCAGCTGATAATTGTCCTCTTCATAAAGAGGCACTGGTATCACAGATGCTCCAAGTAATTTGGCGTTCAGATAATTATTCGGATAGGAAGGTTCGGGTACCAGCACTTCGTCGCCATCCGACAGAAAGGGCATGATAGAGAACATCAGAGCGGGACCAGAACCAGCCGTGACCAATACATGGCGGTCCGGATCTATGGAGAGACCCATTTTTTGAGAAACTTTTTCGGCAAAAGTCTCGCGAAGTGCGATCGAACCAATTTCCAAACCATAGTGACTCGAACAACCTGTATCAATTGCCTCATGCATTGCTTTCTTCACTGATCCCGGCAATGATGGATCGGGAAAGAACATATCTGCCCAGGCCATATAATCGTAACCGGCTCTCACAAAATCCTCCGGCCCGTGACCCATTGTTGCTTCGGAAGTCTTCTTTAAAATGCCGCCGGATACACCTTTAAAGCGATCGCTCATGATCTTTTCAATAAGAGTTGACAATTTACACCGATCCTCCAATCCTATTTTGCCGGTATCTCCAGCACAGGATGAGAAAAATGCTAACACAGATCTCAGGACCACTCAATTATTGATCGTCTTGATCTGCTCCTCTAACAGTAGTCCGATGTAATAAGGATCACTTGCCAGGATCTTAAACATCAAAGGGGCATATTCATAGCTCTTTCGATTTCGTATTAATTATTCCAGAAGGAAGTTTTTTATTGTTGGGCGGGCTAGATCTATTAAACGAATGAATCAATTTATAATCCCAGCATCACTTGGTGCCTGTATCAGGATAAGAGACAAGGTGTACTGTATTTACCTATCCGGGATCTCACCTGGTCTTATAATATTTCGAAGGATCCATATGCCTTAGGGGTATCATGAAATGTAATGCATGCGGCTTCCCTGCACGTCAGGGCAAGCCGGGGGGCTTGCGCGTACTCGTAAGACAGGGCTATAACATCAGGCACTCGGCCTTCCATTAAGCTCCCCTCCAAGTACCCGCCCAGAAATAGCCCCTGGTATTGTTCCTTGTGCTTCTCAAGGGCAGAAGTTAATCGCTGATGTCTTCCAACTGAAAAGGGATGACCTTTCGCAGCTCGGAAAGAGACAGCTCCACCTGGTAACCGATCTTTCCCGCGCTGAAAATGATGGTTCCCAGCATTTCCGCGCTGCTGTCGATGGTGGTATGGAAAAACTTTTTCATGCCAATGGGAGAACAGCCTCCATGAACGTACCCGGTCAGAGGCTGGAGTTCCTTTGCTTTCAACATTTCGATCTTCTTTTCCCCCACCGCTTTTGCCGCTTTTTTTAAATTCAGCTCCTTGCTGACAGGAACCACGAAGACGTAGTATTTTTTCGAGGTGCTAACAGCCACAAGGGTCTTGAAAACCTCATGGGGATCCTGGTGGAGCACGGAAGCCACATCCATTCCGCTGACTGCATCTGTATCGGCATAGCTGTAACTGTTATATTCGATCTTCTTTTGCTCCAATATGCGCATTACATTCGTTTTTTCCATAACTGTTCTCCAACATGGGAATAAATTGCACTGCATATCTACATATTAACCTCAGAAGAAGGACATCTTGGAAAAAGTACGTCCCTTCCCTTTCCAGGCACTTTGGAAAGTGATTCATTGATAAGGGGAACCATGGCCTTCATATCCATCATAAAAGGTTCGCGGTATTTCCTGCAACTCTTTCAATAATCCCTCAGTCGCCTGCTCATTGATTTCTTGCCTAATAAATGAACCTGACATTTGTCTGATTTGTCCTTGAGTAAGGTGCGCTTCAGTGCACCGAAAAAGCTTTTTCTGAAGGATTAATGGTGCGCTGAAGCGCACCCTAAAAAAATCTACAAAAGAGCACCTGATATCAAAAGAAAAAAGGGGCTGCCGGATGGCCAGCCCCTTCTCTATTCATGGTGGGTGTTATTTTTCGACCAGGTGGGCGTGCTCGGCGTAGAACTGTTCGTAGTCCTCAAGGTTCTTCTTGAGAAGTTCAGGGGTATTAAGGCCATAGGGGCAGCGGCTTTTGCAGGCACCACAATTAATGCAGTCGCGGATCTTTTCCATTTTGGCCTTCCACTCGGGGGTGATATATACCTGCCAGGGCATGCGTCGAAGAAGGAACATCATCCTGGCCGCCTGGGGGATGTCTATGTCCGCAGGACAAGGCAGGCAGTACCCACAACTGCGGCAGAACTCCCCTGAAAGCTCTTCCTGGTCTTTCTGTATGGCAGCCTTCATCTTCTCGTCCAGTTCGGGCGGGTTCTTTTCAAGCTCCAGGAATTCGTCAAGCTCGTGTTCCCACTGGATGCCCCATATAGGAACAACATTGTCGAACTGCCTGAGGAAGGCAAAGGAAAGGGAGGCGTTGGTGATGAGACCACCGGATAGTCCTTTCATGGCGATGATACCCACGTCGTTCTTCTTTGCCTCCTCGATGAGGGAGAGGTCCTTTGGTGAGCTGAGATGGTTCAGTGGGAACTGGACGGTGTCGTAGAGACCTGACCGGGCAGCACCAAGGGCCACATCCACGCTGTGGGCTGTGAGTCCGATATAACCTATCTTGCCCTGCTCTTTCGCCTTGACCATAGCATCATAAAGACCGTCCTCCTCTCCAGGCCTGTAGACCTGTTTGGCCAGGTGAAGCTGGTAGATGTCTATGTGATCGGTCTTCATGTTGGTGAGGCTGGTGTGGAGATGGTCCTCAATCCCTTTGGGGTCCTTGGCATGGGTCTTGGTGGAGATAATTATTTTATCCCTCACATCGGCCAGGGAGTAGCCGATCTTCTCCTCGCTGTCGGAATACATGCGGGCGGTGTCGAAGTAGTTCATGCCGCCTTCATAGGCCTTTCTCAGCAGGAGTTTGGCATAATCGAAGTCGACCCTCTGGATGGGCAGGGCCCCGAAACTTGTCTTGGTGACCATGAGGTCGGTCCTTCCGAGCCGGATCTTTTTCATGGGTTATCGCCTCTCTTTCGAAGAAATAATACATCAAAGCAAATACTCACACCACAGAGATAATTGTTGGAAAACCTGAACCCGTAACCCTGTTTACCACGGAGGGCACGGAGGTACACGGAGGGACCCTTTTATCCCTGTTTAATCCCAAACCCCAGAAACAATACCTACAACCCTCAAAACAAAGCTTACCACAGTGGGCGCAGAGGTTTCGCCGAGAACGCAGAGGAGAACGTTATGCCATTCACCCGGAACATATGGCCAAAAGAAGACCAATTTTGTCCTTGCGGCAATGTAAAAAATCCACTTGAAAACTTTGACAATCTTTCCCGTGAATTTTTTCCATTACCTGGAAAAGGATTGCATCTTTTCCTTAATGTTCCGGGTTTCAAGAGTAGATATTAAGACCTCAAGATCTTCAGGGCAGCCAAAATCGGGAATCCTGTCTTGGAATATCTATTATGCCGAAAAAATAATACACGTATTTTTTCATATGTCCCGGGGTTTCAAATGCAAGGACCTTAAAATTCAAAAGGTGAGACTTTGGCGATCTTTCCCGTGAATTTTTCCATTACCTGGAAAAGGATCTCATCATTTTCCCTGATTTCCCGGGTTTCAAGAGCAGATCTGAAGTCCTGAAAATCATTAGAGCACCGAAAAAGATCTGATCTGAAAAATTAATGGTGCGCTGAAGTACGCCGAAAACCATCGTAATACACATCATAGGGCTGGGTTAAGGCGCATCTATGGACGAACCCGACAGAAAGAAGATATCAACGGAACTCGAGTTCGGGGTATTTCGCTCCCCTATCTGCCTTGAAGACAAGAGAAAGGACAAAATCATTTTCAGTCACGGATACCCCTGTAAGTATATCGCTAAATCCAACAGATGAGAATGTGATGATGGAAAAGGTTTCCCCGCCTTCTTGCGGAATAGATACCTTCACTTTTTCCGGGGAAATGGAAAGACCGGTACCGAGGTATTTCAGGGCTGCTTCCCTCAGGGTCTAGTAACGATAAAAAGTCCCGAGAGGGTCGTGGTGACTTTCGAACATTTCCGCCTCTCCCGGGGGAAAATGGGAAGAGGCCATTTCTTTCCAGGGCATATCCTCATCGATCCTTTCAAGATCTATACCCATTTCAAGGCTTCTGGAAACCCCAACGGCTATTGCACCGGCTGAACGGGACATGCTGAAAAAAAAGTGCTGTTCCGAGGGGAGAAGGATGAAGGGTTTGCCCGAAGGGTGATGGGAAAAAACAATATTCCCAGGGGAGGTTCCCGTGTAGAGGGAAAGGACCTTTCTCAGGAACAGATGGGAAGATATGAATTCAGCCCTGTCCAGGGGGCGGACACGGGTTTGAAATCTTTTATTTTCACTTTCATCGAGCCAGTATGAATATTTTTCGAGCTCTGCCCGCAGGATAGACTTCCCAGTGTAATACCAGATGTGTATTTCCTGCCCTTTACCCCAGGGTATGGACTGGAGACCCCCTGGTGATAAGGCAAGAAACTTTCTTATGTCGCCTATGTTACACAACCTTACCAGCAGGTCATTCATCCCAGATCATATCTCCGACAGACTTTCGGCAAAGAGGGGGGCAATTTCCTCCGCAAAGGGTCCCTTGAGAAAATTGGCATGATCCCCACTGACATCGATCACCCTTATGGTACCCTTCACATGCTTTTCCCAGCCAAGGGTGGGAGTTCTCTTGCGGAACAGGGAATCCCTGGCCCTGAAGATAATGAGGTCCCCGGGATAATCAGAAGGGGTATGGCTCATACCCTCTTTCCGGTTGGAATACCTGATAAGTTTTCTCATAAAGGGCACAGGTTTATTCATTTTCAGCAGCAATCCGGCAACCAGGTACCTGGCATGGAACTTGAGGTATTCGAAAAGACGGTCCGGGATGGAAGTGATCTCCCTGGATATCCTTTTGCGGCGATATCTCACAGGCAGGAACCCTCCTTTGGTCAGAAGGAAAGGAAGGGTCTCGAATTCCAGGGTGGTATCGAAAATCGCCAGGTAGGGAACATTTTTGCCTTCCCTTGCAAGGCTGACCGCCATTTCATAGGCCACCAGGCCCCCGAAGGAATGGCCTGCCAGGAGATAAGGCCCTTCGGGCCTGAAACGTTTAAGTTCCTCCAAGTAGGCCCTGACCAACCAGTCAATTCCCCGGGGAAGCTTGTCGCCTTTGGCAAAACCCGGGGGCTGGAAGGCATATACCGGGTAACCTTCAGGTAATCTTTCGACCAGGTCCATGTAGGCGTATACCTCTCCCTTTACGGCATGGAGCAGGAACAGGGGTGTTCCCTTTCCCTCGGTGCGCAGGGGAACCAGGCATTCGAAAGGCCATGGGGCCGTTATTTCATCAAGGGCAAGGGAAAGGGCTTCGATGGTCCCCTCCCTGAAGATCATGGAAAGGGGAAGTTTTTTCCCGAATTCCCTTTCAATTTCAGAGAACAACCTTGCAGCCAGAAGAGAATGCCCTCCCAGGGAAAAGAAGTTGGACCTTACACCCGGCCCGGTAATTTCAAGCAGGCTTTCCCAGATCAGTGAAATCTTCTGTTCAGTTTCATTGCGAGGGAGTACCCGGGAAGCGATATCTCCCGAGGAAGGGGCCGCCTGGAGAAGGGTTTTCCTGTCTACCTTTCCATGAGCGGTCAAGGGGATCTTCTCAACATAGATGAACCTGGAAGGTATCATGTAACCCGGAAGCCTGTGGGCAAGAAATTCCTTAAGCTCCCCTTCCTGTAATGGCTGGTCATGTCCTGTCGTGTAGAAGGCCCAGAGCTGCCTGTTCCTCTCAATGTCGTCTTTCACCGTAACCACCGAATGGGCGATCCCCGGATGCTCCTCCAGGGATCTTTCGATATCCCCCAGCTCGATCCTGAAGCCTCTTATC
>JAFGMB010000112.1 GCA_016927765.1 Synergistales bacterium | reverse complement strand
GGATAATAGATCATTGGTTTGTCATAGACCGGCATTAGTTGCTTGCTCACCGGGATGGTCAGAGGATAAAGCCTTGTGCCATATCCTCCTGCGAGGATGATCCCCTTTTCGATCATTTATTCCCCTCCTTAACAGGGCGACCGAGCCCCAACCTTTCCATACTGTATTTACCACTGGTAACATTGTCTACCCAGGTCTGGTTTTTCAGATACCAGGTGACAGTTTTTTCAAGTCCGTCCTGAAAGTTCTCCGTGGGTTTCCATCCCGTCTCTTTCTGTATCTTTGTTGAATCAATGGCATATCTTTTATCATGTCCTGGCCTGTCGGTGACAAAAGAGATCAGGTCCAGGTAACTTTTCCTCCCGGCTCGAGGTTTCAGTGTATCCATGATACTGCATATATTCCTTACCACCTCGAGGTTGGTTTTTCCACATCCACCTCCAATGTTGTAGGTCTCACCTGCTCTACCTTTGAAGAGTACCGAAAGAAGGGCTCTGCAGTTATCCTCAACATAAAGCCAGTCCCTGGTCTGTGAGCCATCTCCGTAAACGGGGAGCTCTTCACAACGAAGGGCTTTATGTATCATCAGGGGGATAAGCTTTTCAGGGAACTGGAAGGGGCCATAGTTGTTGGTTGAAATGGTTATTATTGCCGGGAAGCCATAGGTGTAATGGTATGCCCTTACAAGGTGATCCGAAGAGGCCTTGGATGCTGAATATGGTGATCTTGGTGCATAGGATGAGCCTTCTGTGAGATCTTCTCCCTTTTCATGAGGGCCATAAACCTCGTCAGTTGACACGTGGATGAATCTGAAGGTCCCTTTTTCCTTGCTGGAAATGGAATTCCAGTATTCCCTCGCAGCCTCTAGAATTGTGAAGGTCCCGTTAATGTTAGTCCGGACAAAATCTGCGGGACAGTCAATTGATCGGTCCACATGGGTTTCTGCTGCGAGGTTTATAACCGCTGAGGGGGTGTATCTGTAGAGAATAGAGTCTACAAGATCCCTGTCAGTTATGTCTCCCTGGACAAAGAGATGTCTATCATGTCCGATCATGTCTGAAATTGATCCCAGGTTGCCTGCGTAGGTAAGTTTATCCAGGTTGACCAGGAAACATTCTTCCCGGGAAAGAAGAAATCTTGCAAGATTGCTCCCTATGAAGCCGGCCCCACCTGTTAACAGTATTTTCATAGTACCTCCCTGAAACTGAATCCCTTTGATGAGGATACATTATAAATTCCCAATATATATCATCCAGTTCTTTCCATGATTCAAATGTCGATACAGTTAGACAGTTACGGTTTACATGTTTCTCAGTTCCTGGGAATATCCCAGATACCAGGTTTTAAGAAAAAGCTTTTCAGAGCCTGCAGTTCACCCTGGAAGACCACCTCAAATACTGTTCCTACAAACTCTTTTTCATACCGCCTTTGCAGTATATGATATTTGTTTTATCTTACTACAAACGGACATGACCAACATTAATATGATCTGTTAACGCTTCAACAGGAATTCAAGTTTTATTATTATGTCTCCAGTCCTGGGGAACAGGATATTTGAAGATATATCCTGGAAGTATATTCACCGTTCTGGATACTTAAAAGGATCTTGTTTTAGAGCGACGTTGCAGGAATAAGGGAAAGTATATATAATGGCACTCAACTTTCATGGAAGGAGCTATCCCTCGATGGACGATAATAGAGAGAGAAAATTCATGCCCCTGCCAGACTACCAGGAGTATTCCATTCAGGATATGAAGATCCGTTCAGAGGAATTCTATACAGAGATCAGGGGACGAAGATCTGTTCGGCATTTTTCTGACCGTCCTGTTCCCAGGGATATAATCGAAGAATGCCTGAAAGCTGCCGCAACTGCTCCAAGCGGAGCCAACAAACAGCCCTGGTATTTTGTGGTCGTTACAGATAAGGAACTGAAAAAGAGGATCAGGGAATTATCCGAGGCGGGCGAAAAGGTCTTTTATGCCAGGCATTCATCACTGGCATGGGGGAAAGCCTTGAAGGACCTGGCAACAAACGCACAGAAACCATTTCTTGAAATTGCGCCCTACCTGATAGTCATTTTCAGTCAACCCTACGGGATCTCTCCGGAAGGTGAAAAGATCCCTCATTACTTTGTTAATCAGTCTGTAGGGATAGCTACCGGCATCCTCATATCGGCTATACGTCATGCCGGTCTTGCCTGCCTGACCTATACTCCCAGTGACCCTCATTTCCTGAACGGAATGCTTTCACGTCCTGCTCACGAAAAACCTTTCATGATCCTGGTGACAGGTTATCCGGCCCAATCTGCCGAGGTCCCTGTTCTCAGGAAAAAGGAATGGGAAGAGATAGTGTCCTTCATGTAGTTCCCTTTCAGGGAAAAAGTAATGGTTCCCATCTCCCTGAAAGGGACAGTCAAGCTGATTTCCTGGCTTAAAGGTCATCCCCATCTCTGTCATACCTGGAATTTATTGCACAGCCCCGGCAATCTGCAGGGGCTTTGATCTTTCGGGAACTATCAATACATGTGTGAGCAGGTATTTTCTTATGAGGCAAAGAGGTTACGCTATATTTTCTTAACTTGAGAAGGGGGAAGAGGCGATCCTGAAGACGTAGTTGTTTTTGGATCAATTTCAGGGAATCATGGATACTGTCAATCTCAACATAATTTGCTATTATAAAACTGTGACGTATTCAAACGATGGATCTTTATTTTCTTTTATTGATCCATAAGGTCCTCCGGGAATTATCTTACGAACCTGCCCTATCTGGAGGAATATCAGGGGTGGGAGCATGAATTTGCTGACAGAGTTGTATTTCAGGACCGTGGCTCTTTTCTATGCCCTTTATATCAGGTTCGTCTACTGGTCCAGCACGATAGAGACGAAGGGGCGAAAAGCCTTGTCGGAAAAGGGAGGCCAGGAAAAATTCCTCTTTGTTTTCTGGCATGGAGAGAGTTATTGTCTTTACCCCCTTCTGAAAGACAGGAAAGCCTATGCTCTTGTAACCAGCGACAGCAGGGGGAACTATATCGCTCCCTTATGCAGGTATTTCGGGTATTCACCCATTCGATTACCAGACAGAAGGCAGAAAGGTAATTCCTTCCATCTATTGCGGAAAGCCATGAAAAGTGTCGACGGTGACTTGCTGCTTTCTCTTGATGGCCCTACGGGTCCGTATCATTCCCCAAAAGAATTCCCTTTTGTCCTTGCCATGTACCTGCGATACAGGATGATTCCCATATCAATGGATATGCAAAGAAAGATCCGCTTAGGGAGAAGATGGGATCGTTTTACCATCCCCTTGCCTTTCAACAGGATAGTCTTCACTTTCCATGACCCTTTCACGGTTTCAAAGGTTGACCTGGAAGAAGATTTCTCTTTCCTGAAAGAAAAGGTCAGGTCAGAGATGGAACTTCACCAGGAAGAACTCAACCCTTGAACCATCGATTATCCGTCTATTTCTATCACGATTTTTCAGGTGTACTATTGATATGTCTATCTGAAGTGATATATGAATAGAGGGATGTGTTTTTTCTTGCCAGGCCCTTTTATTCATAATATTGATCCTGTATTCGGGGAAGTTGGGGGATTTTATCTCTGGTGGTATGGGTTGAGCTATACCCTTGGTTCTCTTGGATTGTTCCTCTGGGTACTCCTTCACAGGGAATCGTTGAAAATGAGCAGGAAAGAGGTGTATGACCTTTCAATATCTGTTGCGGCAGGTGTTCTGATCGGAGGTCGTTTGGTGGAGGTCATATTTTATGAATGGTCTTACTATGGTTCCCATTTATTGCATATTCCGGCTCTTTGGCTTGGAGGGATGTCAACTCACGGGATATTGCTGGGAGCATTATCAGGGACCTTTCTATTCTGCAGGAAGTACAGGAGGAGCTTTCTTGAGACAGCTGATGTAATCGTCATAGCAGGTGCTTTTATCATGGGAGTGGGAAGACTGGGCAATTTCATCGATGGCCAGATAGTTGGACGGGTAACCGATGTATGGTGGGGAGTAAAATTTCCGGACCTTGAAGGTTTCCGGCATCCTGTTGTCCTTTATGATGGATTGAAGAACCTGCTGCTCATACCTTTTCTTCTCTGCATCAGGAGTATGGAACCTCCTCGCGGTTCCATACTGGCCCATGCCATATTATGGTACGGTTTTCTCAGGATATTCGTTGATTTTTTCCGGGAATACAGGACGGATCTTTTCGGATTCCCGCCCGGACAGGAATTTAATCTTTTCATGACTTTTCTGGGCCTTTCCATGCTCTGGTGGTTCTATCGCAAAAGAGAGGTGTCCAGGGAGAAAAGCCTTCGGGATGCCCTGGTTTCTCACAGGGCAGCAGACAGGTCTTGCCTGTGGGCCAGAAGGGCTATCTTCCTCCTGATACTTGTGCTCCCGATGATCATTCCCAGTGACTGGACCAAGGATGTCCCCGAAGGATATTCAAGGCGACACCCGGAAATATCCTATTCGGCCATATATCCGAGGATCGGATCGCCAGACCAATGAAGTTCAGATCGGGAAAGAACATCTGTTTGAGACCCGGAAAAGTTTTTCCCTTTTGATTGATGAGTAAGACCGGATACTGTATAACTTCTGTCGGGACATCCCAGGGTGTAACATTGATAAAGGTTCATGAACAAGTCTGAATAAGGGGAGGATATTGTCATGAGAGAGGGCAAGTCTACCATTGCAGATCAGGGATCTGAATTCAGTGCCAGGGTAATCACTCCCAGGCTTCTTTTTCTCTTTTGCATGGAACATCCACTTACTCCCCAGATCGCCCTTAAACGTCTCAGGGAGACTGGTCTGTGTCCGACGGATAAAAGTGAAAAGGAAACGGGCCATATAGAGAAATGCATTACAGAGATCCTTGAATATCTTCGATCAAAAGGTATCCTTTACCGTCATCCTGATGGTTCCTTCGAGTTGATCCAGGATGTGGAATACAAATTACGGAACGAGATATCCAGAGCCCTTACAGAGAAAAGGTCGGGAGATCATGTAGCCGATCTCCTGAGGGAGGAGGCACATAATTTCATCGAACGGGCCAGGACCATAAGGAAAGAATTCGAGGCAAAGGTCTTTGAGGCCCTGGAGCCTGAATACCATGACCTCGACTCCCAGCGAGCAAGGGAGATCGTTCTTCAACTCTGGGATGATGTGGATCATAAAAGGATCTACAGTTCTCTTCACAGCATCTTCGATATGCTTCCCCTGGGAATCATAGATTTCGGGATCAAAAAGGAAGAGATAGCCCTGGAGGAGAGATTTTTCCAGATGTCCGATGATGAGATGTGTGCCCATATGATAGATTGGATAAAGGACCTCTTCAGGGAGCGAAGGGAGAACCTGGAGCTTCAGTGCTGTCGTTACAGAAAAGCCACTCTCCCAGAGATCATGGAAGATTTCAGGGAATTTCTGAAGGGAACATGATAGCCGGACAGTTTTTGTGAGGGCAATATCCATTTCTTATGTTATTTCCGGAGAGGTCTTTTTAAGACTTCCCTGGAATATTTTTTTGACCGCCATGAAGGGAAGTCCATGATGAATCTCGAAATCCTTGGTTTTGACGAATATTTCCGAGCAAGTCTCGAGGCGGAAAAACTTGAATATTCAAGTCCTGCCAGGGTGGTGACCATGAGCAGGGAGCAGTACGTGGTAAGTTGTGGCAAGTTGGATATTCCGGCTGAGATCACCGGGAAACTGAGATTTTCAGCTACAGGTCCAGAGGATATTCCAACAGTTGGGGACTGGGTTTACGCACAGATCTTCGACCAGGGTGATTTTGCCGTGATCCATGGTATTATCCCTCGAAGGAATTATCTTAGAAGGAAAATGGCAGGTAAAAAGGTCGATCATCAGATCATCGGGGCGAACATAGATACAGCTTTTCTGGTCCAGTCCCTTGATCATGATTATAATCTCCGCCGCCTTGAAAGATACCTTGTGGCCATATTGGATGCCAGTATTGAACCGGTGGTTCTTCTCAGCAAAGAGGATCTTTTATCCGATAAGGAACTTGCACAAAAACAGGAAGAGATCAGATCCCTGATGCCTGACATAGATATCGTCTCTTTTTCCTCTCTGGATAATGAAAGCGTTGAAAAGGTCCGTAAAAAGATGTCACCGGGAAAAACTTACTGTCTACTGGGTTCTTCGGGGGTAGGAAAAACCACCCTCCTCAACCGATTGACAGGAGAAGGAACATTCAGGACAAAGGAGGTCAGAAAAAGTGATTCCAGGGGAAGACATACTACTACAAGAAGACAGTTGATAACCCTTCCCGATGGCGCTATCCTCATGGATAATCCGGGAATGAGAGAGTTCGCCAATATTGGGGTTTCTGATGGTATAGACAGGACCTTTGAAGATATATCCCAAATGGCTGGCCAGTGTCGTTTCAGTGATTGTACTCATACCGGGGAAAAGGGATGTGCCATCCTCTCTGCTCTGGGGTCAGGGGAAATCTCAAGGGAAAGATATGAGAATTTCATGAAGATTAAGCGGGAATCTGCATTTCACGAGATGTCTTATCTTGAAAAGAGACGCAGGGACAAGCAGTTCGGTAAAATGTGCAAGGAGATCATGAAACACAGAAAGGATAAAAAATGAGAGGGCCGCGGCCCTCTCATTTTTTATTATGGGAGTTCAATTTCCTGGTGTTTAGAGTGTTACTTCCACTTTTTCATATCAAGAAGTTTTTCGGATTTAGCCACTATAACAGTTCCTGTAAGGTCGCCCGTGACGTTGATACAGGTACGGCCCATGTCTAGAATAGCGTCTATGCCCAGGATCATGGCGTAAGCTGCTGCCACCGGTGAACCCTGCTCGATGGGAAGTCCGACAGAAGTCAGGACCAGAAGAAGCATTATGGCTCCAGCTCCGGGTACTCCTGCAGTTCCGATTGATGCCAGGACCGCGGTCAGTATGACCGTGAGCTGCTGGGGCAGGCTAAGGGGCAAGCCTACCGCAAAGCCTATGAAGAGAGCGCAGACACCCTGGTAGATGGCTGTCCCATCCATGTTTATTGTTATGACCTGCTGCCCGAAAAGTGGTCCAGATGAAATGCGAAAAAGTTGTTAAAATTGGACCCATTGGGGAGGAAATGACATGAAGAAAAAAAGATTTTCCGAGGAACAGATCATATCCATACTGAAAGAGAACGAAGCTGGAATCCCTATCAGGGAACTGGCCAGAAAATACGGCTTCTGTGAGCAGACCTTTTATAGATGGAAGAGCAAGTTCGGAGGTATGGAAGTAAGCGACGCCAGAAAGCTAAAGAAATTGGAAGAGGAAAACAGAAGGCTCAAACAGCTTGTAGGGGAACTTTCCCTGGATAACCAGGCCCTGAAATGGGTGATCGAAAAAAACGCCTAAAGCCCGCACAGAAGAGGAAGATAGCTGAAAAGCTGCAGGCAAGATACGGATTCAGCCAGAGGCGGACGTGCGGGCTATTGGGAATACACAGGACTACCTTGAGATATAACAGCAAGAAAAAAGGACAGGATGAAGAGGAAAGGGCAAGGCTGAAAGAACTTGCCCATATGTGGAAACGTTATGGATACAGAAGGCTTCATACCCTGATGTGCAGGGAAGGCTATGAGATAAACCACAAGAAGGTTTACAGGCTGTACTGCGAGGAAGATCTCAGGGTCAGGAAGAGGAAGAAGAAACGGGTTGCAAGACCTCGGATATCGGAACCACTTGTTCTGGATAAGGCCAACCAGAGATGGTCCATGGACTTCGTGTCCGACACCACAGCAATAGGGAACAGGATAAGGATATTGACAGTGATGGATGAATATACTCGTGAATGCCTTTCACTGGAAGTTGACACGTCCATTACGGGAAGCCGTGTTTCCAGGGTACTGGACAGGATAGGAATGGAAAGGGAATTTCCTGCAGAGATCCTTACGGACAACGGACCTGAATTCACAGGCAAGGCAATGGATACCTGGGCTTATATCAGAGGAATAACCCACAGGTTTATAGAACCTGGGAAACCGTCACAGAACGGATATATAGACAGTTTCAACGGGAAGTTACGTGATGAATGTCTGAACGAACACTGGTTTTTGAATCTCAGAGATGCAAGAAATATCATTGGCGAATGGAAAAGAATCTACAATGAAGAACGTCCTCATAGCTCATTGGACAATCTAACACCTTCAGAATTTGCCAAGAAAATAGAGGAAAAAGAGGAAGCCCTCTGTGCTTAAAGATGTCAGGAAACTCGCATAAGAAATGGACCTAATACAGGGGGCAGGTCAGGAAACATGCCATGGTGACAACACCCAGTGGTCCCACCACCTTGGCTCCCTGCTTGGCGAACACAACCGCGATAAGGGCAAAAACTCCTATGGGTGCGTACTGGACCACTACTTTGGTCAATATAAGGCAAATCCTATGTGGGTTTTAGATAACTTTCGGAAATTTCTCGATGAAAGACAAATCTAAGCATCTCAAATGAAGAAAGTAAGAGAGGGCTGTTCAGCCCTCTCTTACTTTCTTACACATAATGCAAATTCCTTCGACAAATTATCTCTTTATCAAAAGAGGGCTATCTTTGGCTAGTAATCCTTCTGTTTTAGCGGATAAAGCAGTGACCATGCTATCACCAATTACGTTATTCATCGTCCGTGGCATATCACAGATTCGAT
>JAFGMB010000111.1 GCA_016927765.1 Synergistales bacterium | reverse complement strand
GAAACCGTCAGCCTGGGTGTCCTGTCAGGTCCCTACGCCCTTTATATAGATACAATCGAAAGCCCGGAACCAATAAGAGCAGACCAGAGTATAGGGAAAAAGGTCCCCATCCATGCTTCAGCCATAGGAAAGGCCATTCTTGCCTCACAGGAAGATGACCAGGTTGAGACGGTTATAAGGGAGATCCCCTTCATTCGCTTGACCGAGCGTACGATCACAGGTACTTCTCAATTGCTTAAGGAACTGGAGATCACCCGTCTTCAGGGTTATGCCACGGATGATGAAGAATCTCTTAAAGGGCTTCAGTGTTTCGCCACTCCTGTCATGAACTTCCGCAGCGAACCTGTAGCGGGATTGAGCGTGGCTTTCCCGAAATATCGATATAAGGATGAGGAAGATAGGAAAAAACAATTCCTGTCCATGTTGAATGAGGCTTCCAGGCTTCTTTCAATTCAGCTTGGAGCTAATTTGGAAAGGGTCCTTTCCTGAAAGGATCCCTGGATTCGATCTTTTTAAAAAAGAAGGTGATAGGAAACCAGTACAGGTATAATTGAAAAACGGCTTTATATACGTTGGGTTCGGTAAAGTCGGTCAGGAAGCTTCAGAGGTTTCCTGGAGGTGAATTTTTTTATAAGGGGTGCAATTGAATGATCAGAATTATGAGAAGCACTTTCTGGAAAGTCCTTGAGGCTCCACAGAAACTGATATTGGTCCTTTCATCCTTGGCTATTCTCACTCTTGTGGTGGTACAGGTACTGCTGCGTTACGTATTTGTAAAACCCCTGATGGGTGTTGAGGAAGTTGCCACCATGGTGGGCTTCTGGCTCTATTTCATGGGAGCTTCCTGGGGTACGGCAGACCGAAGCCATATTAAGGCAGACCTGGTGAATGCATTCGTGAAAGACCCGAAGAAACTTATATGGATCAAGGTTGTAACTGCTTTTGTATCCTTATGCCTATCCCTTTTCATGACCTTCTGGGGCTGGAGGTACGTCATTTGGGGGATGACCAAGGGGCAGACCTCCCCTACTTTAAGGATACCCATGATATACTCCCAGGTAAGCATTTTCGTCTGTGCAGTCCTCATGGTTTTCTATTTTGCTGTGGAATTTTCGGATTATTTCCTCCAGGCCACAGGCAAGATACCCCTTGAGGTGGGACGTGAGGAAGAGGAAAAGATAGAAGAACTTCTGGAAGAAGCACACGTTCTCCAGAGAGGCCCCGCCAAGGATCAGCAAAACTAACCTGACTGTGTAAATGGAGGATTTCAAATGGTTATAGCAATAAATCTTTTACTACTGATCAGTTTGATCGTTATCGGACTCCCTGTCCCCTTCTGTTTCATGTCCGCTGCCATATACATGGGAATGGTCTACGGGTTCAGTTTTGGGTTCCTTCTACCCTCGGGATATTACGCATTGAACTCCCTCACTTTGCTTTCCATGCCTTTCTTCATCATGGCCGGAGCCCTCATGTCTTCTTCAGGCATAGCCCAGAGGCTGACGGACTTCGCCCAGGCCTTTCTCGGACGGATGAGGGGTGGAATGGGGGCAGCCACTATCGTAGCCTGTGCCATTTTCGGATCCATCTCAGGAACCTGTTCAGCAGCAGTGGCATGTATCGGAGGGATCATGATCCCTCGACTCGAGGATTTCGGTTATCCCAGATACTATTCCGTAGCCATGGTCAGCTGCGCATCCGTCCTGGGCCAGCTTATACCACCCAGCGTACCCATGATCCTTTACGCATGGGTTACCCAGCAATCCGTGGCGGCATGCTTCCTTGCAACAGTTCTTCCAGGAATACTAATGACTTTCCTGATGTGTGTCCTGAACTATTTCGAGGTAAGGAAGATACCCTCAATTACCGTGGAACCACAGGTCCCCTTTAGCCAGAAGATTCAGATCATTGGCAAGGCCACAAAGAAAGGTATGTGGAGCCTTCTAATGCCTGTAATCATACTTGGTGGCATTTACGGGGGTATAACGACACCCACCGAATCTGCAGCCATCGCCGTGTTATACGCCATACTGGTGGGATTCTTCATCCACAAGGAATTGAACTTCAAGATCCTTGGCCATTCCCTCGCCACATCGGCAACCACCAGCGGAGTTTGCGCCCTCATGCTCTTTTTCGTATCCATCCTTGCGAAGATATACACCATGCAGCAGATACCCCAGCAGCTTGCAGATTTCCTCCTGAGCCTTTCGGATAACAAGATCGTCATTCTGCTTCTCGTTAACCTTTTCCTTATCATCATTGGGATGATGATGGATGACTTCAGTGGAACCATGCTTGCCGCACCTCTTCTCCTGCCATTGATGCTGAAGATTGGGGTCCATCCCGTACATTTCGCAGCTATCATGGGTACTAACCTGGGCCTCGGCAACGTTACCCCTCCATGTGCCCCCATCCTGTATCTTGGAGGAAGAATAGGCGGGGCTTCCTTCGACGAGTATGTCAGGCCTGCAGTTAAGATCATGTTAGTGGTCCAGCTGCCCGTGGTTCTGATAACCACTTATATGCCCGAACTTTCATTGTTCCTTCCAAGGCTTATAATGCATATCAAATAGTTGATCTGGAAATATAGTAGAATGGAACTTAAACTGTTAGATAAAAGGAGGGGATAACAAGAAAGGAAAGCTCATAAGGAGAGAAACAGCGTAAGAAGAAAAAACATTTTAACAAGGTTCAATCAAATCTGGGAGGTGTAAAAAAACATGAAGAAGTTCCTGGTAGTCCTTTTAGTAGTTGCTATGGTGGTTGCAGTAAGCTCAGCGGCCATGGCCGCACCCAAGTGGAGATTCAAGATGGGCCATGCAAACCCGGTAGATACTCCATATGACCAGACCGCGAAGAAGTTCGCGGAACTTGCGAAAGAGTACACCAATGGCCAGGTGGAAGTATCCATCTTTCCGAACAACCAGCTTGGCGACTGGACTGAGACCTTTGAGCTCAT
>JAFGMB010000110.1 GCA_016927765.1 Synergistales bacterium | reverse complement strand
TCCATCCATGGACTGGAGGCGGATGTATGGGTGATGGTCAACATGTATGGGCAGCAGCCGAATGGATCATGCTCATGAGGAATGCCCTGGTTCTTGAGGAATTGAAGAGGGATCGACTGATCCTTGGTGCGGGGATAGCCAGACAGTGGCTTTCCGGTAAAGATCCCTTGAAGATAGGGCCCACTCCTACTGCCTGGGGCCCTGTGGATGCGGCATTCTTACCCCAGCCTGGCGGGAAGGTCAGGATAGAATGGAGAGGATCATGGTTCCATGACCCTCCCGAGATGGAGATAAGGATCCCAGGTTGTCATCCCTTCTTCCCGGGAAAAGGGGATTCCAGTGCTGAAATAGATCTCGGAGGTGGTGACCTGTCATGAACATACTTATGATGACCAACACTTATCTTCCCCATGTAGGAGGAGTTGCAAGATCAGTGGAGTTGACCACCCGGGAATTACGCTCAAGAGGGCACAGGGTCCTGGTGGTGGCGCCGGAGTTTGAAGGAATGCCTTCCGAAGAAAATGATGTGGTGCGCATCCCGGCTATCCAGCACTTCAATGGCAGTGACTTTTCGGTAAAGGTACCGGTCCCGGGCCTTCTGAAAAAACACCTGGATCACTTCAACCCTGAGATAGTCCATGCACACCATCCCTTTCTTCTTGGAAGCACAGCTGTAAGGGTTGCCACGCAGAGAGAGATCCCATTGGTATTCACTTATCATACCAACTATGAACAGTACACCCATTATGTTCCCGGGAATTCTCCCAGGATGAAACAGTTCGCCATCCAGCTGGCGAAAGGTTATTGCAACCTTTGTGACCATGTGATCGCCCCAAGTGAAAGCATCATGGAGATCCTCAGACAGAGGGGCGTAAAAACACATATTATAAGCATCCCCACAGGAATAATTACGGAAAAGTTTAGAAGGGGTGATGGTCAGGCTTTCCGGTCCAGGCTGGGCATCCCCGAGAAAGCTTTCCTGGTGGGTTACGTGGGAAGACTGGCCCCGGAGAAGAACCTGGAATTCCTGGCAACTTCGGCAAGGACTTTTATGAGCCGTAATACGGACAGTTATTTCCTGGTAGTGGGCAGCGGTCCTTCAAGCAGAAAGATCAGGGATATTTTCAGGACCGGGGGTATTGAAGACAGGCTGTACCTGGCGGGAACCCTTGAAAATGAGGAACTTGTGAATGCCTATCATTCCATGGATGTGTTTATTTTCGCCTCACGAAGTGAAACCCAGGGCATGGTCCTTGCCGAGGCCATGGCTACGGGCCTTCCTGTAGTAGCCCTTGATGCCCCTGGAGTTAGAGAGGTTGTAAGGGATGGAAAGAACGGAAAACTCCTTTTCCAGGACTCTCATGAGCTATTCGCAACATCCCTCGAGGAAATATATGTGTTGAAAGAAAAGGACATACAGCTTTTTCGGGATAACGCGAGGGCGACTTCGGAAGAACTTAGCCTTTCCAGGTGCGTGGACAGGCTTATGGAGGTATATGCAGGGGTAGCTAAAGGCACTACAGCTATAAGGGATAAAGAGTTTCATTTCTGGGAATCTGCCATGGATCAGCTGAAAGTAGAATGGGAACTGATACGCAACATTGCTGAAGCTGCTGCCATTTCCTTTCAAAAAGAGAACAGAACGGGGCAATAGAGTCCATTCCTTTTCGGGAAGGGGATGCCTTTCAAGGTTGAGTCAGGGCCGAATAGCCTTCTTATATCTACCATTTGAAGGATATGAATTGTGGCAGTTACCATCGATAATAACATAGCGGTTCAGATATAAGGGGGCCGAAGAGGAGTCGTCCTGATGAGGAAAATAATGGAATTGACCGTGCTTTCCCTTTCATTGCTGACAGTTATGGCAGGTGCAGCCATCTCTCCTGCCCTGGGGGAGATAGCTGAAAGATTTTCCTCGGCTGAGAGGCTGCTTATCCAAATGGTGGTTTCCCTTCCTGCTCTGGTGATCATACCTTCACTGGCATTTACGAACTGGATTACAGGTTATCTCTCGAAAAGAAAGGTCCTTCTCGCAGGTCTTATTATCTATATCGCTGGAGGAACAGGAGGAGGCTTATCGAACAGTATCTATACCCTTCTTTTTTTCAGGGCCCTGCTGGGTATTGGGGTGGGAATGGTAATGCCCTTTTCCACAGCCCTGATCTCTGATCTTTTTGAAGGTGAGGAGAGAGCCAGGCTCATGGGGTTATCGAGTTCGTCCAATATGCTTGGTGGTATGGTGGCTCTCCTGTTCTCTGGTTTTCTTGCTTCTGTTAGCTGGAGACTGCCTTTTGCGATCTATTTTTTTGCCGTCCCCGTGTTCCTGATGAATTTCCGGTATCTTCCCGACCCTCCTGAAAGGACATCCCAGGTCGTCAAAGACAGGCTTTCGCCCAGGGTTTACTGGCTTGCCCTTGCCATGTTCCTCCTGAACCTGACTTTTTATGTCCTACCCCTTACCATGGCTTTATTCATAAAGGAGCAATCTCTTGGAAGTCCGGGTATTTGTGGTCTGGCCATAGCTTTCTCCACTGCCGGGGGGGTCCTTGCGGGATTATGTTTCCAGAAGATACGTGAGCTTACCGGTCCATATCATGTTCCGGTCATGTTGGCTCTAATGACGGCCGGTTTTCTTCTGCTTCATTATTCCTATGTCATAGTTACCGTGTTCCTGGGAACAGCATTCATAGGTTTCGCCAACCGGTCCATCTATCCCCTGGTTTTCCTCAGGGCTACTTCGGGGATAGACCGGACCCAGTCAGTAAGGATAACTGCCACGTTGAGCGGAATGATATACCTTGGCCAGTTCATATCTCCCCTTTTCATATCTTCCATGGGGCATTTGTTCGGAAACACCTCCTTGAGATTCAATTATCTGATGATGGGCATGATAATTTTTACTGGTCTGCTGGGAAGCCTTGGTTATATCTTTCTGTTTTCTTCAGATGGGAAAAAGGAGACCAGTTAGTTGAAAAAAAGGGAGATTATTGAATTAAGGGGTATCAAACGAGAGGAGTTCATGGACTATTTTGTTGCCCTTGGTGGAGAGAATATGGGCAATGGAAAGATCAGAGGCGTTTTCTGGGAAGTCGAGATAGGACCCCAGGAGCATCTCTGCCTTGGCCCCCTGGAGCTTCCCACAGTGAAGATAATCTTTCAGGTGGAAGAAGGATCTTTCAAGGCCTTCCTTTCAGATTTCAGGATGAAATTCATAAGGGGAGGGGGATAAACCAAAGGTATAGGTAAGATTCTCCCTGAATCGATCCCTAACCCTCCTTTTATTTTAATGTCTTGACTTGATGTAGGATTGATGATATATGGATATGCGCATATGCAGATATAATAAAAGGAGTCAAAATTATGGAAGAATCAGCCTCTTTCTTCAAATTGCTCGGTGATCCCACGAGATTGCAGATATTGCTCATCCTTCTTTTCAACGGGGAAACCTGTGTGTGCCAGTTCAGCAAATGCCTGAACGCTCCACAGCCCCTGGTGTCAAGGCATTTGAGAATCCTACGGAATTCGGGGATCCTCCAGACAGAACAGAAAAAGCAGTGGGTGTATTACAGGTTGAACAATAAACTGGAAGGCTATCAGAAAGAGATCCTGGAAATCATTAGAAAAAGATATTCCCATGCCCCTGAGATCAGGTTTTTTCAGGAAACCATATCCTCAAATACCTGTTGATGGTGTGAAATGAGGCGATCCCTTTGAAAAGAAGACATATCAGGGTTTTCAGTTTATTTGCATTTTTATTGATCTGTATGGTCATGGTGTTATGTCCACATGTCAGAGCAAGTGACATCAAGCAAGAAGACAAGATGGGTACAGGAGAGGTGTCTTCGGAAGGAAAATATTATGTGGCCTATTATTTTCATGGAAACAAGCGTTGTTCAACCTGTGAAAAACTTGAGTCTTACAGCTACGAAGCTGTCAGTTCAGAGAAGGTCCATGAGGCTTCGGAGGTTCCTGTAATATGGAAGGTCGTAAATATGGATGCTCCAGAATACTGCCATTTTACGGATGATTTCGACCTTTATACCCAATCACTGATTATTGCAGAATATTCCGGAGAAAGCATAACAAGATGGAAGAACCTTGATGAGATTTGGATGCTTGTAAGGCATAAAACCGATTTCCTGGAATATGTGACGGAGGAAGTGTGCATGTTCCTCAGGGAGTGAACAGAGTGAATGGCACCTTGCCGCTGATAAGCACCTCTTTATGGTTGGGCATCCTGGTAGCTCTAAGCCCTTGCCCCCTTGCTACCAACATCCTTGCAGTAACCTATCTGGGGAGAGGTGGTTCAGACAGGACAACTGTTATTTATAAAGGGATGTTCTATGCATTGGGCCGGGCTTTAGTCTATCTTTTCCTTGGCTATATCCTTGGGGCAGGAGTATTGTCCATACCGCAATTAGCAAGGTTTCTGCAGAAAGATTTCAACAGGATCCTGGGCTTCATTCTCATATTTGCAGGTGCAGGGATGTTGGGAGCCTTCCGATTATCTCTCCCTTTCATTTCTCCTGATCAGACATGGGGAGAAAAATTATCCGGAATGGGTTTATTGGGATGTACTGTTCTGGGTTCGATCTTTGCTTTGTCTTTCTGTCCGGTATCGGCCGCCATATTCTTTGGAAGCCTGGTTCCACTATCCATCAAATATCATGCTGTTTTCAGCGGTCCCTTGCTGTTCAGCATAGGTTCATCTCTTCCCGTTATGATCCTGGCGTTCATCCTTTCCTGGGGAGTTGAGTATGTAAGTAAAGTATACGAAAGGATACTGCAGGTTGAGAAATGGTTCAGGAGATTCACAGGAGTCCTTTTTATCCTGGCTGGTATCTACTTTATATTGGAGTATTTTTGATGGATGAAATACTTGTAGGAACTTTTTTTATTACCATTTCAAATTTACTTTCTCTTTTCAGGAGGTAGTTAGGGTTGAAAAAAATAGAATCTGCAAAGGCTGACAAGGGGTTGGGTTTTTTCGAAAGATATCTTTCCATATGGGTATTCCTTAGCATAATTGCAGGGATCGGTCTCGGGAAGATTGCGCCAGATTTTGCTTCAAAACTTGACGGTATGGCTATCTCTGTAAAAGGTACACCTGTTGTTTCGATCCCCATAGCCGTGTGCCTGTTCCTGATGATGTACCCTATAATGGTCAAAATCGATTTCCAGGAGGTCATAAAGGCTGGAAAGAGCCTGAAACCTGTTGGACTGACTCTTTTTATAAACTGGGCAATCAAGCCTTTTACCATGTATGTCATTTCGCTTTTTTTCCTGGGAACGGTATTTATAAGTTTTATAGGTCCGGAAGCAGTGGATCTCCTGAAACTGCCCTTTGGCCTTGATATCCCGGTAGGAGAGACCTATGGGGTCGGTAAAGTGGTTCTCCTCAATGGGGTACGGATGCTTGAAGTTCCTTTGTGGAGAAGTTATCTTGCCGGGTGTATCCTACTTGGGATAGCTCCCTGCACAGCCATGGTGCTGGTATGGGGTTTTCTTGCCAAAGGGAATGATGGCCATACCCTGGTCATGGTGGCCATTAATTCCCTTACCATGCTTTTCCTTTATGGACCTCTTGGCGGATTCCTTCTCGGAGTTGGACGTATTCCCGTACCCTGGCAGGCGTTGATGCTCTCCATATCTGTATATGTTGCCCTTCCCCTGGTGGTTGGTTATTTTTCACGAAAAGCCATTATTGGGCGATGGGGTAAGGAATGGTTCGAAGAGAAATTCCTTCATCTTCTGACACCCATAACTATAAGCGCTCTTCTTCTCACCCTGGTACTTCTTTTCTCTTTCAAGGGAGATGTAATTACTCAAAAGCCCTTAACCATCCTGTGGATCGCCATACCTCTTTTTCTTCAGACGGTTCTCATTTTTGCACTGGG
>JAFGMB010000011.1 GCA_016927765.1 Synergistales bacterium | reverse complement strand
GTGCTGTCAGAGTCTTCAAGGGGCTGGACCAAGGAGTTTAACCTTGTCAGCTGGAACGGCAGAGAGCCGAAATATGACATAAGGGAATGGTCTCCCGACCATGCAAGAATGGGCAAGGGCGTGACGCTTTCCGAAGACGAGATGCAGGAGCTGAGGAAGATCCTCCAGGATATCTGATACAGAGCACCATTCGCCCTCTTTATCGGATACCATAGATCGCATCTCATATGTATCAACATGTGAGAGCAAAGGAGTAATGTCCTTTTCCTGGGTATACATGTATCTTTCCTTGAGTGGAAGGCAATCCCTTTGTCGAGGAAGAAGGCAACACCGAAGGGAGTATAGGAATTTACGAAGAATCAGGGAAAAGAAATATCTTCTCCTGGCCCGGTCTTGAACCAATAAAGGCTTTTCCTGTCAATTCTTTCAGGAGGAACGATATCCTCCTGGTTATCTTTGCTTAAATACTGTTTGGAGAGGATCTATCCCGTTTATGCCATAGTTCTTTTCTGTGTTCCTGTATATCAAGGCAAGCTCTTCCCTGAGACCCCCAAGGGCGTAGGAACAGACAGGACTGAATTGGATCCTGCTGTTTCTTTTCACATCATCCATTGCCTCATCAAAGAGGATCTCCTTTTTATAGGGTCTTGAAGACATCATTACATCAAAAGAATCCGCAATGGTGGTTATGATCCCGGGAGTGGGAATATTGTTTGCCGATAATCCTTCCGGATAACCTCTTCCGTCCCATCTTTCGTGGTGAGTCAGGCATATTTCTGAAGCCATTTCAAGAACCGGACAGGAACAATAATTCAGCATGAGCCACCCTCGAACACTGTGAGTTCTGATATCGTTCCATTCAGGACCTGTCAATGCTTCTGTTTTTGTTAATATATTTTCCGGCAATGAAGTCATTCCCAGGTCGTGAAGGGGTGCCGCCAATTCTATCCGGTTACAGAATACTGGATCGAGTCCCATTCTCTCTGCGATAAGCCTGGATATAACCCCTACTCTTACAGAATGTTCCAGGTTCTCTCCGCAATTGATCTTTTCAAGAGTTGCCAGCCTGGACACAGCTTCAATGTACCTCATGCGATCTCTCAAGAGGAGGCTCTGGGGCAGTTTGAAGGGGTTATCAATGGAGCTGATCAAAGAATTTCCAGTAGAACTGAAGATATCCAGGTAGTGAGAAAAGATAAAAGCTTTTTCAATTTCTTTCATGACCTCAGGGATCATTGAATTTGCAGGTAAGGATCCGTCAACAAGGTGCATCAACTCATTGTCATATTCTTCACTGAATTGTGCGATAACAGGATCCCCCTGTTTTTCAAGAAGAAATATGGCTTTCTGGAATCCGTGAGAGCGTATTTTTCCAGTCAGTTCTTTAATTTCTTTCTGGTCTGGAAAGGACTCGAGAAGGATAAGGTCAACCTTTTCAAGAAGAAATTCTTTTCTATATATATCAGTATAGACACAACAGGAGACCTGGGCATTCAAATGTTGAAATGCCGGGAACTCAAGGTCATTACCGCTTGAAGTACTTCCTCTGAGAACAAGAACGTTCAATCTGTAGGATCCCTCTTTGTGGAGTAGTGATTCATTATTATACAATTATCATTTGTGTTTAAGATTAAATAAAATTAAAATTGACTATATATTAAAAGCATTGAGTTATCATGGGTCTTGAAGCTCAGATTTACAGGTCCAAAAGTCTCATTCCTTTAGAGTTCAAGTAATGGAACCACGAATAAGGGCATATGAAATGCAACTTCATGCCAACCTTTGAGAGGTATAATTGCCTTGTTATCAGCAGGGAGGTAAAAAATGGAAGACAAGGCCACAGGTAAAAACATGAAACCCCTTTTTAAGCTGGAGAGGTATTTTATCACCCGAACTTCCTGCACCGCCACACCCGGCTACAGCAAGGCCCAGAGGCAGGATGGCAGGGTGGAGGTAAAGGCAAACATCCTGAACCACCAGGAGGACCCTTCAAGATGGAGGATAGACCTGGAGATCGGCCTTTCCGAGCAGATGAACAAAGCCTTCGTGCCCTATGACTTTTCCCTTCACCTGGTGGGTTTCTTTCTTTGCCCCCGCACAAAGGAATTACCTGAAGAAGAGGTGAAAAAGATCGTTCCCCTGATCTATGTCCAGGGGGCATCCCTTCTTTACGCTCTTGCCACGGAGTACCTGAGAAACATCACTTCCGCCGGTCCTTACGGGCCATACCTTCTTCCCAGCTACACCTTTGTCCCCTCTGGTTTGAAAGCTGGAAGGAGCAACCCCAAGATGTTCTTTGTGGGCAAGGGCCCCTACGGTCCAGGCATGGTCAATTGAACCGATCTTAGATTGCCGATTTTTGCTTTTGGATTAAACCCATAAAAGTCATTTTGTCGAAGATTATCTGGGTTTGGTTTTATACAAGGGGAAATGCCCTTCTCTGCGGCCCTCTGCGTGGACTCGAAGAGTCCCTGCGGTTAGCTTTGTTCTGTCCTTCCCGTTAAAGAATTACTCACCCTGATCAATGCATTATTCATAACTGTGGTATCATTAGTGAGCATTATGTGAAACAGGGTTTTACATTGTAATTTCATAGGAGCATATCCCATAGAAGAAAAGGGTTGACGGGAATGAAAGAAAACATATCCCTTCATAAGGGCTTTGCGATCATTGAATGCCTGGCAAGGCACGGAGAACTGAGCATTCAGAGATTGACCGAAGAACTTGATATGAACAAGACTACGGTGTACAGGTTCCTTTCCACCCTGAGTACCCTGGGGTATGTACAGCAGGACCCCGATAGCAAGCACTACTCCCTGACCTACAAACTTTTCCAGATAGGCCGTGAAAAAAGCAGGAACCAGACCCTTACCTCCCAGGTAAGACCTTTCATGGAAAAGCTGTTGAAAGAGACAGGTGAATCGGTGCACCTTGCGGTTCTCCAGGGGGCGAAAGCCTTGTACATAGACCAGGTGGAATCAAGGAATACCATAAGAGTCAACGTGGAAATAGGAAAAACCTTTCCCGCCTACAGTGTAGGCGTGGGCAAGGCGATCCTTGCTTATATGCCGGAAAATGAGGTTATCGATCTTTACAGGGAAGAGACTTTCGTCAGGTTCACGGAAAAGACCATAGATTCTCTGGACAAACTGATGGAGGAGCTCAAGGTCGTTCGAGATCGGGGATATTCCTTTGACAACGAGGAATGCATGATCGGGCTGGCATGTATAGCTGTGCCTCTGATCTCTTTCGATAAGCCCGTGGCCGCCATGAGTGTGACCTTCCCCCGTTTCCGTTATGCTGAAGGCAGCCAGGACGAGCAGAAGTTGATCGACCAGGTGGTGTCTTACGGGAGGATGTTGAATACCCTCCTAAGCTGAACTCCTGACCACTGAAAGGTAGAAAGGACCAGATCATCCTTTGCCGGAATTGATCAGTTTTGCCTGGGGAAGACGTTGAAGCCATAACATGCAGAGGGGGGCCACCATTGCTCCTGCACCAAGCACCAGGAAGGAAATACCCCAATTCGTGGCATGGCTCAGGTCCTTTATCCCGGGATTGTTCATCTGCAGTATCTTCCCGAAAACCACCGGTGCTATAACAGTGGGGAGGTAGCCAATAGCTGACTGGATACCAAGGGCGGTACTTCGTATTTGCGGGATGGTCATTTCAGTCAGGGCAGCCTTGTAAATTCCTGAGTCCGCTATGGACCAGAATCCTACCCATATGGCAAGTAAGGTGACCGTTACGATCCCACTCCCGAAGGTAAAACCATAGATCCCGTTCCCTATGATGCTGCATAGTGAGACTGCCATAACGACTTTTACCCTTCCCATTCGATCTGAAATGGAGCCAGCCATCCATACCCCTATGGCACCTGACGCAATAGCCATTGAGGCACCTAACCCGCCAAGGAAAACAGCCCTGTCCAGGGGGAATCCGTAATGGACCAGGTTCGCCACCAGGAATGGTCCGATCCACCCCCAGAAAGCATAAAGTTCCCACATGTGACCCATGTAACCCATCGTAAGGACCGCTGGACCTGCAAACCCCCCTTCAGGGGCGGGCAAGGGTATGGTGGGGTCCATGGCGGTGTTTTCCTTCCGGGAAGGATGGAGGGAATATTCCTTCACTGGGTTGTCAGAAATGAAGAAATAAAGGAAGAACACGGATAGAAAAGCGGGAAGGGCACAGCAAAGCATGGCTGCTCGCCACCCTAGATAACCTGCGAGGGGTGAGGCTATGAAGTAGCCCCCTGCATATGAAAGGGTCAAACCAGCGGTATAGGCACCTATGGCTTTACCCCTTTTATCCGGAGGGAACCATCCCGATAGCAGGGACATTCCGGGTGCGTATATGGCGCCGGAAAAAAATCCCACCATGAGCCTGAGTAGAAGCACAGAAATGAAGCCCTTGGCAAAGAAGGGGAACAATGTGGCTGAAAGGGCCGTTCCCAGGGAAGCAGAAAGGACTACGGTACGGGGTTTGAAGATATCCGCCAGAAATCCTGTGACCAGGACAGTAATGATATAGCCTACCTGGAAAGAGGAAAGAATATATCCCAACTGGGTTGTATCAAGCTCCAGTTCGACCGTTACGAGATTTGATACGGCTGAAAAGCTGTACCAGGGCAGGTAGCTCAGAAACATGGAAATTACCATAAATGTCAGTATTCTGTTCCCTTGCTTCAAGAGATTTCCTCCGGGGTGGTTCGTGGAGCCGGGTCTCCGGCTCCACGAAAGGTCTTGCAGGTTTTGGTGCTATACCTGTTGCAGAGGTTCCATCCCATGGGCCAGGGGAGAAATATCCCATGGGCATTCCTTAATAATTGAATTCTGCCTGTATCTATCAGACTTTTGGTATGAAAAGGTCCGAAGCTCCCTGGGGAGAGACCTTCATCCCCGGAGCGTTTTCCTCTACATTCTGAATGACCCATTCTGCCCATTTGACTTTCTTGCGCATCAGGTCCATGTGGTTCTCGTCGGCCACAAAGGGAGAATAGTAATTGGCCGTTGGTGCAGGTTCAAACTTGAAGTAGCAGGGCGCATAGATCTTTGCTACCTCCGGGGCATCGAAGATCCTGTTGGCACCGCCGTAGGAATCGAAGGTCCAGATGTAGAAATCTATGGGGATATCCACTACTTTTCGGATGGAAGCCATCTGGGGCAGCGAGAGGTCTGAAACAGGGTTGAAGGAACTGACCCCGATCTCCTGGGCGAGCCTCGCTCCACATGCGGAACTGACACCGGCCCAAACAGAAAGCTTGATGGCTATGTCCCTGGGGAATTCGCCCATTTCCTGTAGCTGTTTGACCATGGCCATTACTCCCCAGTCAACGAGCATGAAACCCCTGAATCCCATCTCATACATTTCGAGCATGTCAGCCAGGACTTTCCGGACTTCATCGGACCCACGATGGTTAAGGCCGCCGCATCTCTGGCCGTCAGCAGTGATGAACTGCCTGCCTGTATCCCAGGCATTTCTCGGGCCTGGAACTGCTATGACCTCCATTTTGTCCTCTGCCGCCATTTGCGCGAAATCCTTCAGTTCCGCCCTGTCAAAAAGGGTGCCGCCCTGGCAGAAGGAGATCAGGCGGTGTACCGGAACACCTCTCTTATGGCGTTCTTCGATAAGGGCTTCCAATACCCTTGGGCCTTCAACCCCTGACATTTCGATCCTGTAATGACATCCATCGGGAAAGGATTTGCCACTTTCCGGGCGATCGTAAAGGTCTCTTCCGGGAATGCCGGCCTTTTCCATAAGTTCAGAGATCCTGTCAAGTTTCATCAATACATCCCTCCTGGTTAACTGTTGATAGGATATTCCCCCTGGCAGCATTATTCGAAGGGGGAAAGGGCCTTCAATTTCACTATGTAAAACTATATTTCACTATATTTGAAATTATGGTAACATACGGTTCATGGATGTCAATAGAAAGGCAAATATTTATTACCAAGCATATTCTGCCGGAAGGAGTCTGCTCATGCTGGACAGGATCAGGGAACTTGCAACAGCCTATCAGCCGGAGGTAGTTGAATTAAGACGTTTTTTTCATATGTACCCCGAGGTATCCTGGGAAGAGGTCAGGACCACGGAAAAAATTTCAGAGATCCTTGCTGATATGGGGTGTGAAAACATCCGTACAGGATTCGGAGGTACCAGGGCAGGCATCACTGCCGAAATAACGGGTTCCAGGCCGGGAAAATGTGTCGCCCTGAGGGCGGATATGGATGCCCTTCCAATAAACGAGGAGAACGAGATACCATACAGGTCTCTCTCTCAGGGTGTAATGCATGCCTGTGGCCATGACTGCCATATGGCCATGCTTCTCGGAGCGGCCAGGATCCTCTCGGTGATGAAGGAACAGCTTTCGGGAAAGGTCCGTCTTCTTTTTCAGCCCTGCGAGGAGATAGGCCTCAGGTCCGGGGCTTTACAAATGATAAGGGAAGGAGTCCTCGAAGGGGTGGAGTCCATTTGCGGCCTCCATATCTGGTCGCCTCTTCCTGCAGGAAGGATAGGTTACCGGTCCGGACCGATGATGGCAGCGTGTGATGCCTGGGAAACTATCATTCGGGGGAAAGGTGGCCATGGCTCAGCCCCCCATGAAACCTTTGACCCCACCATAGCTGCTGCCCAGGTCATTTCGTCCATCCAGTGCATAGTGAGCAGGGAGATCGATCCCCAGGCTACTGCCGTTATAAGCACCGGAAGCATGCAGGCTGGGAGCCTCTTCAATATCATTCCTGAAACGGTAAGGCTCGAGGGGACCACAAGAACCTTCATCCCTGAAGTCCAGGGCCAGGTGGAGAAGGCCATGGAAAGGATCGTGAAGGGTATAAGTCAGACCTTTCGATGCGAGGCAGACCTCAGGTACACCAGGTATGTCCCTTCAACGATAAATGATAAAGGCATGACCCTTTGCATCAGAGAATTGGCTGAGGAGATCCTTGGCCCTGACAGGGTTGAGGAGATAGTCCCAGTGATGGCTTCAGAGGATTTCAGCTATTACCAGAGAGAAATCCCGGGAGTCTTCTTTTTCCTGGGAGGCGGTAACAGTGAGAAGGAGGCTGGTTTCCCCCATCATTCCCCGAGGTTTAACGTGGATGAGGAAGTGTTCCCCACGGGTGTGTCTATGTTGGCAGGGTTTGCCCTGAAAAAGCTGGGATCTCCTTCCTGAGGCGTTTCCCACGGGACCGGGATTAATAGATCAGGCTGCCCCTTTTCAAAAGATGGACAATACAATAAATTGATCCAGAGTTAGATGCAGTTGATAGTGTGATCTGTAATAAAATGTCAAACTCTGTGCAAGGTCGGGTGGCTGTTGAACAGTATGCCTGAAGCCCCTGAAGCAGGGATCTATAGCGATCCATCCTGGGGTCAGCAAACCCGCTTTGCTGCAGATAAAGTCTATGGTTTGTGAAACGGGAGGGGTTTGTATCATGGAATATTCAGAAAGAGTATCTGCTTTTCCCCGTTCGGGGATACGTAAGATGTCAGCCCTGGCATTATCGATGGATGATGTGATAAGCCTTTGTATAGGTGAGCCTGACCTTGAAACACCGCCCCATATAGTAGAGGCCGGGGTCGATGCTTTAAGGGGCGGCTTTACACATTATGCCCCCAGTGGAGGCCTGATGGAGCTCAAACAGGCTGTTGCCGGAAGATACAGGTCTGCCATGGGTCTTGAATACGGGCCGGAAAACGTGATAATAACCCTTGGTTCGACCCAGGGACTCCTCCATTCCTTTCTGGGTGCACTAAACCCGGGGGATGAGATCCTTCTTCCGGATCCCTATTATCCTAACTATCTTGGGCAGTTGCACATTGCCGGGATAAAGGTCGTAACTGTCCCGGTGAAGGAGGAGAAGGGTTTCCGTCTCCAGGCAGAGGATCTTGAAAATGCTGTTACCCCTTCAACAAAGGCGGTACTGATAAATTCTCCCAATAATCCCACAGGTGCCGTGCTGGAAAAGGAAGACTTTGCCAGGATAGCCGAGGTTGTAAAAAGATACGATCTTACAGTGATCTCTGATGAAGTCTATGACAGCATTATCTATGACGATCGAGGATATTGCAGTATTGCCCAGATACCTGGCATGCAGGACCGTGTGATAATCCATAATGGTTTTTCCAAAACCTATGCCATGACAGGATGGAGGCTTGGTTACATCGTTGCCCCATCTAAATACGTGGAAGAATCAGTCTATCTCCAGGAAGCACTTATCTCCTGTGCACCCACCTTTACGCAGGTAGCCGCAACGGCAGCCCTTAAAGAGAGCCAGGATTGTGTTTCTCAAATGAATTCGACCTATTCCAGGAGGAGGTCCATTGTCCTGGAAGGCCTTAATGATATTCCAGGAGTTAGCTGCTATCCCACAGGAGGTGCCTTTTACGCCTTTCCCAATATAAGTTCTTTTGGAAAAAGCTCCGAGGATTTTGCCATCGATCTGCTTAAAAAGGGGAAAGTCGCTACTGTTCCGGGTTCCTATTTCGGAGCGAACGGAGAAGGCTACCTGCGCCTGAGTTTTGCTGCTTCGGATAATGACCTTACTGAAGCCATAGGGAGATTCAGAAAATACGTGCTGGAAAATTACTGACCCCTGAAAGATCCGGGGTTCGGCAGATGGAAACGGATCGGAGGTTATACTTATGAAAGCCGATGCTAAGAGAATAGACAGGATCCTAAGCGATCTTGCGCAGTATAATTCAACCCCCGGCATGGGTATTACAAGGCCTTCCTATTCGAAAGAATACCGGGAAGTCTGCCATGCCCTTATCCGTATGATGTCAGACCTTGGGATGCATCCATTTATGGATGAAATAGGGAATGTACTCGGAAGGAAAGAAGGCAAAGGATCGTGCAGACCTGCCATCTCCATGGGTTCCCATCTCGATACTGTCAGGAATGGCGGGAAGTTTGACGGTGCGGCCGGAATTGCCTGCGCTCTTGAATTGCTGACGGTCCTGAAGGAGAACCATATCCAGCTTGACCATCCATTTCAGCTATTCTGTTTCCAGGAAGAGGAGGGAACAGCCCTTCAGGCGGGCCTCCTGGGAAGCCGCTGGTTCACAGGTGAAGCCACTGAAAAGGATATTTCCCCCCTCAAATATGAAAATAAGTTAGATGCACTCCAGGTGATCAGGGAATTCCGTCGTGATTTTTCCGAGATCCCTTCTTTCGATTCCATGGGATCTGATCCCCGGGATATACGGTGCTTTTTAGAGGTTCACATAGAACAGGGGCCTGTCCTGGAATCAAAGGGAGTCCAGGTTGGTGTGGTTTCTGCAATTGCCGGCTCATCCACCATAGAAGTCACTGTCTCGGGAAGGTCCGACCATGCCGGGAGCACTCCCATGGATCTCAGGTCCGATACCTTTGAAGTGGCAGCTCGTGCAGCAGTAGAGATGTATGAATACGCAAGGAGTTTCCCTTCCACTGTGGCCACCGTTGGAAGGATCGAGATACCCGGAGGCTCCTCTAACAGGATCCCTGGAAAAACTTGGTTCACCATGGACCTTCGTTCCTCGGACAGAGAGATCATGGATACCATGATACCCCATGCGGTTCACACCCTTGAAAGAGTGGCCGCAGAGAATGGCACCCATGTGGAATTCTCAACAAGTCATTTTGTACCTCCTGTCGGGCTTGACCCGGAACTTGGGAGGATCCTGCTGGATAAGACTGCAGAGATCACAGGCAATACCATGGAGTTGAACAGTGGTGCGGCCCATGATTCTCTTGTCATGGCTAAATATTTCCCGACTGCCATGCTTTTTGTCCCCAGCAGGGGAGGAAGAAGCCATTGCCCGGAAGAATATTCAGATGTTACCGATCTTGCCCTTGCGGTGGATGTGTTGATAGAGGCTGTCCTTGAGCTGGACAGACAGATAGAACAATTTTAGATTGCCGATTGCAATTCAGGGTCACAGTCATTTGCAGGGTGCGTGTAGATATCTGGTTTATAGACTTGGTTTATGGGATTTTACAAACAGCTCACGGGTTCCAGGGTTGGGGGTCATGGGGGGACACAGTACTTTTAGGCTTTCCCGATTGACATTCTCATGTCTCTAAGCTTATAAAGGACCCGATCAAGGCCTGTCTGCAGGTGTTAATAAACTTTCTGGGGGTGGCCCTAATGAAGATAGAGGAATTCAAGCTTGAACGCACCTTGTCCCGCTTTCAGAACGAAGTACATTATGACCTGAGCGCGTCCGGGATATATCCCATGTTCATCAGCGAGATCCTTGATGAGGAAGAAATGATGGAGATCTATCGGAATCTCCAGTTGAGATATGTCCATACAGCTGGAACAATGCATTTTCGGGAAGCCGTCTCCACTTTCTATGACGGGATGGACCCATCAAATGTTTTCATAACCAACGGTGCATCAGAATCACTTTTCATGGTTGCCTGGCAGATGGTGGAACCCGGCGACGAGGTGGCCTTCATGGTGCCCAATTTCATGGCTATTGCCCAGATAGTCGAGGCTAACGGGGCAAGGGTGCGTTATTTCAACCTGGATCCATCAAAAGGCTGGTCACTGGACATAGAAAGCCTCAAAAAAGCTGTCACCCCGAAGACAAAGCTCATATGCGTATGCAATCCCAATAATCCCACGGGAACCATTCTTGACGATGGCCAGATGAAAGAGATAGTGGATATCGCCGATTTAGTGGGGGCATATATTGTTTCCGATGAGGTCTATAGAGGGACTGAAAGGAGCGGAGAGGTCTGCACAAGTTTCTGGGGGTTATACGATAAGGTCATAGTGGTGGGTGGACTTTCCAAGGCCTTTGCCCTGCCGGGACTGAGGGTGGGCTGGATAGCCGGGCCAAGGGAAATGATCGACCAGGCCTGGTCTTACCACGACTTTCTTACCGTGACCATAGGAACCTTCAGCGATCATCTCGGCACCCGGGCGCTGCAGCCGGAAATGAGGGAGAAGATCTTCCAGCGTAACCGCAGGATAGCCACCCAGAACCTGTCCATCTTCTCGGAATGGGTTAAAAGCCACGAGGGAGTGCTCTCCTTCACTCCGCCCCAGGCAGGGTGTTTTGCCTTTCCTGACTTCAGCCTTCCTGTCAATTCCTGGGACCTGGTTATGGACATGGTCCACAATAACAGCGTGTTCGTCGTTCCCGGCAGCTGTTTCGGGATCGAGAACCACCTGCGCATGAACTTCGGCGTGGAGAGGAATTACCTCATCCAGGGGCTTGAGAGGATAGATCTGACCATCAACAAGTTCAAACAGCCCATATCCAGTGTAACCTTCTAAATATGAGGGCTGCTGACCAGGGAGCATGATCTGTCTTGGGGTGAACATATACAGGGATAAGAAATGTCCATTCTTTGAGATAAAGATGGGGAACACAAGTTCTGTAAGTTACAGGAAACACGTTCATGAAGAGTATTCACTGGGATTTGTCATCAAAGGTGAAACGAACTTCTGGTATGACGGAAGGATCCAAAGGATAGGTGCAAATTCGGTGGTGTTTCTGCCTCCGGGTTTTATTCATTCATGTAATCCCCTTGATCTGGACTGCTGGAAGTACGGGATGCTGTTTCTCGATGCCGGATGGTTCGAGCCATCCATGATAAACAGCGGTGTAGATATCGATATTCCCATGTTCTGGCATGGTCCTGAGCGACCTTTCAGGTGCGAAATAGAGGAGATGGTGGAGATCCTTATGGAAGATCTCCCGCCTTTTGAAAAAGAGAGCCATATACTAACCATTATCCATCAGCTTTCGGAGAGTAGGTCTACCGAGCGCTATATCAGTTCGGAAAGAGAAATAGCCGGCCTTGAAGTGATCCGGAAATACCTGGAGAATCATTTTGTAGAGAAAATATCCCTGGATGACCTGGAAGACCTTTCAGGATTGAGCAAATACAATATCATCAGGGGTTTCAAGGATGTCTTAAATATCTCTCCCCACCCTTTCCAGACAATGCTCCGGATCAATCATGCAAAGAAAAAACTGAAAAATGGAAGTCCTCCACTGAAAGTTGCCCTCGATACCGGATTTTATGATCAAAGTCACTTTATCAAGGCTTTCAAAGACCATGTAGGAATGACCCCCAATCAATACAGGGTTTCTGGAGATCGATGACATTCCCAGATGTCATCGATTTTTTACAATACAGAACCTACCTTTCCCTTTATGCTTGTCCAGGAACAAGACGGAACTAAGGAATTTTAAGGACTCTTTTACTGTTTTTTTCTGAAAGAATCCAGGTTTCAGCTGGAAGGGAGTTTATTGGATATGAAACTTGTGATGGTAGTGAACAGTGAGCTTCCTCTGGGCCTCATAGCCAATACTGCAGCCGTCATGGGTATAACCGTGGGCAAACTGTTCGATGAAGTTGTAGGACCTGACATTTCTGACGCTGACGGGAATCTTCACCTGGGAATAACTAACAAGGTGATCCCCATCCTGGCCGGAACCCGGGAAAAGATACGGGCTATCAGAAACCGGGCAGGTCAGGAGGATAATGAGGATATTCAGGTGATCGATTTCAGCGAGATAGCCCAGATATGCAAGTCCTACCAGGACTACAAGGACAAATTTAGCAATATGAGATACGAGGAGATCTATTACCTGGGTGTCTGTCTCTATGGGCCAGTTAAAAAGGTCAATAAGCTGACGGGAAGCCTTCCTCTTTTAAGATGACAGCCTCCATTCGGACCTGTTAATGGAATGTGACAGATCAGTTAAGATTCTTCCCATTCCTGGCATTTTACTATAGTATACTGAATGTTCACTACGATGATCATGTACCAGGGGGGAAATGAAGATGCCCCAGATCCTGATCGCCCTATTGACGTTCATAGCCTCCGGTGTGGGAACTGCCACCGGCTTCGGGACTTCCACCATTATGATACCGGTGATGGTCCTTTTCCTCCCCCTGCCCCAGGCTCTCCTTTTTGTAGGGGTCATCCACCTCTGCGGAGATATCTGGAAGGTTTCCCTTTTCAAGGGAGGGCTGGACTGGAAACTGATCCTGGGTTTCGGGATATCCGGAATCGCTGCCAGCTATGTGGGAGCGTCCCTTTCCCTCTATGGCCAGGGACTTCCCCTGGAACGGATACTGGGAGCTTTCCTGGTGATCTACGTGATATACCTTTTCTTCAAACGGGATTGGGCATTGCCTGAAACCTTTGGTACCGCTATAACAGGGGGGCTCCTTTCGGGACTCTTCGCGGGTTTCTTCGGTGTGGGCGGAGCAGTGAGGGGGGCTTTCCTCGCGGCCTTTGATCTCCCCAAGGAAGTCTACATTTTCACCTCGGGGCTTATAGCCCTTTTCATCGACCTGACCCGGATATCCCGTTACATTACCGGTGGGACCCGACTGGAGACAGGATACCTGGCTGCGCTGGTGATATGTATTCCAGTCTCCTTTGCAGGCGCCTACCTTGCCAAAAGATCCCTGAACAGGCTACCCCAGAAGTATTTTCGTATTTTCATCGCTTTCTTCCTTGCCCTGGTGGGGATCAGGCTCCTTTTATGGTCCTGATGGTTCAGGGAGAACCCTGTTTTTTTCAGGTATTAACCTTCAGATCTGGACCTGGAATAAAAAATATCCACAGTCGTTACAGGAATTCCGGAAACCGGGGATCAGTTGGAAAGCTCTCCCCGGTTCCTTATTTTTCTCAGATCACCGTAAAGGGTATACCTGCTTTTTACGAATTCCCCGGCCAGTGCTGGTATGGCGCCCTTCAGATCGAAAAAGCCCCTTTCTTCGAGCCATTCCATTGCATGATAGCGTTCTTTCTTTTTAGCGAACCTCAGAGGTTTTCCCATGTTCTTTCTCGTTTCCTGCAATAGGGTTTCCAGCCTGTCACTACTTCCTGGAGAGAATTTTTCTCCTTCCATTCCGGCAAGAGACAGGGGAGTGATGGCAGTGAGGAACTCGGACATATCCTTAAGTACCTGGGCCTGGAGCATGTCGTAGTTTATACAGAGAAAGCCTGTAAGGGAACCTCCTTCATCCCGAATAAATGCAACACTGGATCGCAGTTTGCGTCCGTCGGGGGCTTCTGAAGGGTAATTTGCAAGGTAATCCTGATCGCTTATTTCAGAGGCCTTCATAAGGTATTCCCCAAAAGATGTAAGGGGGGTTTCCATATCCCTCCCTGTGAGATCTCCGTTCTCCATGGCCACGATAAAAGGGGGATCCTGTGAAAGGTCATGCAGAACGATCTCGTAGTTCCTTCCCAGTGTGGCACCAAGAACCCTGACAACAGGTATCAGGGGTATCAGGAGAGGGTGGCAGTGGCGGTTTTCCATGACCGAAACCTCCTTATTACCGGCAGAGATGACAGAAGGGACCATGTTATCAGGGGATATCAAGGGCTTCAGGATGAGAGTGCTATATCTCTTCCGACTCCAGCCTCTTTTGCCTTCAGGTATATCTCCCAGGCTGTCACCACGTCAAGAGTGGCAAAACCAACGGTCTTCATCACGGTGATCTCCTCTTCAGAGGTTCTTCCTCCTATCCTGCCCAGGATAATGTCACCAAGTTCTCCGGTAATATCTTCCTGGCTGATCAGATCCTCGCTGATGGGGATAAGGAGGTCTCCTGCTTCCTCAAGAACCGCTTCCATGTTGTCGACAAAGATCTTTCCAGCCCTGGATATCAGCTCGGAAGGCAGTTCCCTTTTTTCAGGCGTGTAGGAGCCTACAGCATTTACATGGGCTCCCGGTTTTACCCATGATCCTTCGAATACAGGTACCGGTGAAGTGGTCACCGTAGTTATCACATCTGCATTATCCACAGCCTGGCGGGATGTTTCAGCCTTGATGAGCCTGGTGTCGAACCTGTCAGCCAGGGGCTGATGGGTCTCAACGAAAAGAGCGGCTTTGTCCTGGTTCATGTCAAAAATCCTCAACTCTTTCAGTTTTCGGACCGTCATGAGGGCTTCCATCTGGGCAGGCGCTTGTCCCCCAGTCCCAAAGAGGGCTCCGATAGAGCTGTCCTCCCTTGAAAGAAGCTCTGTCGCCACGCCAGGTACCGCCGCTGTGCGAAGTTGGGTAAGAGTTGTGCCATCCATGATGCAGAAGACTTCGCCGGTCTGCCCATCGATCAGGAGCATGGTGGCTGGTATGACAGGTTTCCCAAGGGATGCATTCCCCGGAAAGACCGAGACGATCTTGATGCCTGCCTGTCTGATATCCCCGCCGGCATAGGCAGGCATGAAAAGGCACTGTCCCTTCCCTTCGGGAGAATCCACATGGGATCTCAGGGGTACATCACATTTGCCTTCAGAGTGCAGGCAAAAAGCTTTCCTGTCCGCTTCAATAGCATCGCGCATGGTGAATACATCAAGAATATCCTTTCTCGATAACATGAGCATACCTGTCAACCTCCCCGGGTCATTCGTATTCAAAGAGCTGGCTCATATCTGCCAGGTCTGCCTTTGATATTGTCAAAAATAAACACAATTGTCAATATCACACATATGTAGAATATATCTGCTTATGTGCATGGATATATCCCTTACAGGTTATGATAAATGGATGAATCGAAAACACCATCTACTTAGAAGAGGGTGACAGGGATGCGCAACCTTGGTATTTTTCTCTTCCATAACATGGAACTCCTTGATTTTGCGGGACCTTATGAAGTTTTCTCGGTAACATCCGAACTGAATGACTACAAGCTTTTCAAGGTCTTTACGGTCACTGAAAAGGTGGAACCGGTCAGGACAGTGAACGGACTTGCCGTCCTCCCCGATCATTCCATTGGGGACCATCCTTTCATAGATGTGCTTGTCATTCCAGGGGGTGTGGGCATAAGGAAGGAACTCCGCAAGGCGAATATCCTTGAGTGGATAAAACCCGTAATGGAAGGGTCCGAGATAACCATGTCGGTCTGTTCGGGTGCCATGTTGCTGGCCAGAGCAGGGGTTCTTGCCAACTTGCCCTTTACGACCCACCATGAAGTCATTCATGACCTGCTTGAACTGGATAGCACTGCCAGGTTTATCGAGGATGCCAGGTTCGTGGATAATGGTAAATTCCTGACCGCGGGAGGCATCTCTGCCGGCATAGACCTTTCCCTTCACGTGGTGGCCAGGCTTTACGGACAAGAGGTGGCGGACAGGACAGCCCTTTACATGGAATATGGTAACTGGAAGGAAAAGATCACCAGTTAATGTTATCGGCATGGGACATTATCCTGAAAAATCCTTTCCTTGAAGAAATATCCTGAAAGGTTTATAAATGTAGAGTTTTTGTTCACCTGTGTAAATTCTTCAAGAACGGAGTCCTGTCATGGATGATGCAATGAAAAGAAGCCGCGGAGGAAAGGGCCGTTTCTTCGTGGCGAAAAGGGAGGCTGCTTTCTCCCTGGTCCTCGCTATAGCGTATTTTTTCTGGTGGTATCTGACGGGCTATAGCTTCGGGTCTGGCCCTGTAAGAGGTTACTCCTACATAATGGGTCTTCCCGCCTGGTTCTTCCTGAGCTGCGTAGCCGGTTTCTTCATTTTTTCCATCCTAGCGTTCCTCATGGTAAGGTTCTTTTTCACTGATATACCCCTTGCTGAAAAAGAACGTAATGAGGTAAGTTCCGATGATTGACTTGCGGCTTGTGATCCCCCTTTTCATCTATCTCGCCGCTGTTTATGGCCTTGCATTCTACTGTAACCGGGTCCTTTC
>JAFGMB010000109.1 GCA_016927765.1 Synergistales bacterium | reverse complement strand
GGCCTGGCATCGAAGAAAAACTCCCCTGCCTGGAAAATGAACTTATCTCTTCCCTCATCAGAAAGCTGGAAGGTGCCTCCGTCAGTCCTTTCAAGGAGACCCATTCTTTCAAGGGCCTGAAGATCATCGGGGTCTTCTCCTGCCTTGGTTACGGTTTCCGCATTCCAGCAAGGGTAACCTTCTTCGAACAGAAGCAATACATTTTCCCAGGGCATATTCTCCACTCTCCTTCTAATATGAACACCTGAACATGATCCTCTTACCAGGGGGGATGTGATCCCCTTTCCCATAGCCCTTATGCTATCCTGTCATGCTCCTCTTGTCATTGTGGATAAAGCTGAATCATTTTTCCCTTCTCAGTGGGTTCAGTAAAATTCAGGTTCGGATTCGTCTTCTTTTCTTGCCGGTCCGATAAACTGGTCAAGCTTGAACGCTATGTATAGCTCAAGGGTCTGACGGTAATCCTTCAAATCTCTTCCGCAGATCTTTTCGAGCTTTTCCAGGCGGTAGGTCAGGGTATTCCTGTGAATGTGAAGACGGCTGGCAGCCCTGATAAGGGAGAAATCGCTCTCGCACCATGCAAGAAGAGTGTCTTTGAGATCCTCCCAGTCGTGATGTTTCCTGAAAGGGGATAGGTTCTCCTGGATAAATCGGTTCCTGAGGGAGGGACGTATGGATACGAGAAGTTCTTCCAGCCGGAAATCCCGGATGCAGTAAACCCCCGGACCCTGGTTGAATTTTTTCCCCAGGTTGATGGCTTTCCATGCCTCTTCTATAGCAAAGGACAGATCCTCGAGATTCTTCGAGATAGACCCGATGCCGATAGCCGCGTTGAGTTTTATGGATGACAGTTCTTCCATGACCTGGGAGCTTCTTTCACGAACTTCCGCGAGGATATCCTTTTCCCTGTTCTGTGGGTTCCTTCCTACGTTATGAAGGACAGCATACTTGTTATTACCTGTCATTACGGCAAAATCTCCGGCTTCAGGGAAGATGCGTCTCAACAGAAGAAGAATATGGCTTTTGGTCCTCTGGATGGTCAATTCAGGGCTGTCCGCAGTTCCCTCGAGATACTTCTTTCTGGTCTGCCTGGCATACCTGGCGAACTGGTAAAGATCCATGGTGACAGGAAGATACCACGAAGCCGGGTCAAAACCGAAATCCCGGGCTCTTTCAAGAAGCATGCTCCTGTCTGTTACCCCTTGTTTGAAATGGGAGATCTCATGGAATATGTTCTGGAGGCTTCCCTCCCTTGTGCTCGCATATTCCTGCATCTCTCTTTCCCGGAGAAGGATCTCTATCTGTTTCTTGACTATCAGGGCGAAAGGCCTGACCTGCGATGGTTTACCAGTAATGGCCATGGATCCGACAACCTTGCCTGTCATGGATTGTATAGGGTAGGTGATCCCGGGCAGGGTTCCCTTGAATTTCCTGGCCTCTTCCTCGTCGACGGCAGACCCACGGTTATCCCTTATGACCTGGAGAGACTGTTCGTGAAGCTTCCCTATCCTTTCCTTTACGCTCGCTCCGATGATAATACCGTCGATATCTGTGATTATCACATCGAATCCGATGACCTCTGAAGTTGATTGAGCGATTTCCTGGGCCCATTTGATAAGCATCATTCACCCCCCCGGAGATCCATCTCGAGTTGAAATAAATATTATTCTATTTGTTCATATCTCCTAAAAGGTCGATCCTGGATCTAGTGGAATAATTACGGTTGATACCGGTTGATGAAGGATAAAAGGATTTTCCAGGAATAATTTAATTGTGCAAAAAGCACAAAAATCCTGACCTCAAGGAATTAAATACCATATGAACCTTACGATGTAAAGCCTGGGTCATATTTTTATAATTATTGCGAAGTATGATGTAAAAGGGGCAACCCTGTCTTTCAATCATTTAAGGGTAAAAGGGAGGAGGCAACAGTATGCGCCTGGAGTTGCGAAAAGCTTTTGTAAAGGATATCCAGTGGGGAGATACCACGAAGCTCGAGAACAATGTCCTTTACGTTAACATGGAAGAAGCCAAGGCATCTGTCCTGGACGACGAGAATTTCGTTGATGTGGATCTGGACCTGGCAAGGCCCGGAGAGAGCGTCAGGATCATTCCTGTGAAAGATGCCATTGAGCCGAGGATCAAGCTTGAAGGAGGGGAATCATTCTTTCCCGGATTCTTTGCGCCCATGGAGCCGGTCGGAGAAGGAGCTACTCTTGTGCTGAAGGGGGCTGCGGTAATCACATGCGGCCCACTGGTAGGTATCCAGGAAGGGTTTATCGATATGAGCGGTCCTGCTGCTCCATACAACCCATTTTCAGGCACCTACAATCTTGTGATGGTGGCCAAGCCGGTGGACAACCTTGAGAAACATGCTTACGAGAGATCTCTCAGGGATGCAGGGCTAAAACTTTCCATCTACCTTGCTGAAAAGTGTATGGACGCAAAGATCGATGATGTAGAGGTTTATGAAAAGGGTACCATCCCCGAGGAAAATGAGAAATATCCCGATCTTCCCAAGATCACCTATTTCTGCATGTCCATAACCCAGGGGCTTCTTCATGATACTTTCCTTTACGCAGCAGATATGAAGAACATCGTTCCTACCATGGTACATCCCAATGAAATTCTTGACGGCGCAATGGTCTCGGGAAACTGCGTTTCAGCTTGTGATAAGAATACGACATACCATCACGTCAACGATCCTATCGTACTTGAACTCTACAAACGTCACGGCAAGGAGATCAATTTCCTCGGGGTGATACCCACCCTTGAAAGTACAGTTCTGGCAGGCAAACAGCGTTCTACATGGATGAATGCCATGCTTGCGAAGATGATGGGGGCGGATGGAGTTGTCATTTCAGAAGAAGGATATGGCAATCCTGATACGGACCTCTGTATGAATGCCAAAAAGTGTGAGGACATGGGTATCAAGACCGTGGTCATTTCAGACGAGGCCGCAGGAGAGGATGGCAGCAGCCAGGGACTTGCTGACGCCACCCCGGAGATGAACGGTTTCGTGTCAGCGGGTAATGTCAATGAAATGATAGAGGTGCCTCCCATGGACAAAGTGATCGGTTACGAGGAATCCATAGCCTATGTATCCGGTGGTGCAGTTGAAAGCCTTAGAGAGGACGGGTCCATGTACGTGGAACTCCAGTCCATTATAGGGTCCACCAACGAGCTTGGTTTCAGTAAGCTCGGCTGTGAGTGGGTATAGGGAATAAGGGGGTATAACCATGACCTTCAAGGTTGTACATTATATTAACCAGTTCTATGCGGGAATGGGCGGAGAAGACACAGCCCACGTAAAACCTTCTTCTCAGGAAGGGGCAATCGGTCCGGGAATGCAGCTTGACCAGCTTCTTGGTGAAGAGGCATCAGTGGTGGGTACAGTTATCTGTGGCGACAGCTATTACGGTGAGCACATGGATGAGGCCAGGGCGGAATGTCTCAGGCTTATCGAGGCTTTCGAGCCTGATATGGTCATCGCTGGGCCCGGATTCAATGCAGGACGTTATGGTGTTGCATGCGGTGACATCTGTGCAGCCGCAGGTGACGAGTTGGGTCTTCCTTCATTGACTGCCCTTTACCATGAAAATCCCGGTGTGGAGATGTATCATAAGAAGACCTTCATAGTAGAGACCGTTGACAGCGCCAGGGGCATGAGAAGTGCCCTTCCCAAAATGGCAGAGCTTGCCCTGAAGATAATCAGGAAAGAGCCCATGGGTCCAGCCGCCGAGGAAGGATATATCCACAGGGGTATGAGGAGGGGCTTCTTCCATGAAAGGACAGGTGCTGAAAGAGCAGTTGACATGCTCCTTCAAAAGATCAAGGGAGAACCTTTCCAGACAGAGCTCGAGATGCCGGTCTTCAAGAAGATCACTCCTGCTCCTCCTGTGGTGGACCTCAAGAAAGCCACTATCGCTATATGCAGTTCGGGAGGTATCGTTCCCAAGGGGAATCCTGATCACATAAGGGTCTCTTCAGCTGAGAAATATGGGAAATACGATATCAGCGGGATCAACGACCTTACACCTGATAATTTCGAGTCCATCCACGGCGGTTACGACAGGGTATATGCCCTGGAAGACCCCGATGTGGTCCTTCCCGTGGATGTGATGAGGGAACTCGAAAAAGAAGGGGTATTCAAAAAGCTGTATGATTTCGCATATACTACAACTGGGACAGGTACTGCCGTTGCCAATGCAGAGAGGTTCGGCCAGGAGATCGGCAGGGAATTGAAAGAAGCCGGTGTGGATGCGGTGATACTGACCGCTACCTGAGGAACCTGTACTCGATGCGGTGCATCGATGGTCAGGGAGATAGAAAATGTGGCCGGGATTCCAGTTGTCCAGATCGCTACGATAGTGCCTATCATGATGACAGTAGGAACCAACCGGATAGTCCCTGGTGTAGCCATTCCTCATCCGGTGGGAGACCCTGAAGCTGGCCCTGAAGGCGACAGGAAAAAGAGAAGGGAACTTCTGATGCGCGCACTCAAGGCCATGACAACAGAGGTTCATGAACAGACAATATTCGAGAAATAGTGTTTGAAGGATCCAGTTGGAAGAGGGGCAGCCTTCAAGCTGTCCCTCTTTTTGTAAATTCCACTTGGAAGGAGGTGCGATAATGGGAAAACTTGAAGGAAAGAAACTTCTGCTACTCGGTGAAAGAGACGGTGTGCCAGGTCCCGCTATGGAGGCCTGCCTCAAGGATTCCGGTGCAGAGATAGTATTTACTGTAACGGAGTGTTTTGTCTGAACCGCAGCAGGAGCCATGGACCTGCAGAATCAGCAGAGGGTCAAGGATGCAGCCGAGAAATACGGTGCGGAGAATATCGTCGTGATCCTTGGATCTTCTGATGCTGAGGGAGCTGAGATCTACGCTGAAACAGTAGCGAATGGAGATCCTACCTTTGCAGGACCACTGGCCGGAGTTCCGTTGGGACTCGCAGTTTATGACATTTTTGAGGAAGAGATAAAAGAGGAAGCAGTCGAAGCAGCCTGGGAAGAGAACATTTCCATGATGGAAATGGTGCTTGATACTGATGGTCTTTGCGCTGCAGTCAAATCAATGCGTGAACAGTTCAGTAAATACACTCTGTAAAGGCCCCCCCTTCTGACAGAGTGGACGGGGCTTTTCAAGCCCCGTCTTTCCCTTGATCTCAAGGGAAAAGAGGCGAAGGTGACGAGAGAGGAAGGGAAACAATGCTTTTAGCTGTAACCAATAACCCCGTGGTCCTTGAGAAAGTGGAGCGTACCTTTGAAGTCAAGGGAGATCCTGTTCAGGTCCTTCTCGAAGTGAGGAAAAAACTGCAGAAGGGATTCAAGCTTGTAAGCATGCCCCTTCCTCCGAATCAGAGACTTTTCATGAATCCCTACCGTACTGTTGTGATCGGGGAGTCAAAGGAAGAAAAGGATATGAACGGCCTCGTACTTGTGGAGAAAGCCCTGGATAAACTGAGGCCCCAGGTTTTTGCAGACCCCGGATTCTACAGGGACTTCGATCTTCTTGATTATGAACTGACCCAAACTGCCCTTGATACTG
>JAFGMB010000108.1 GCA_016927765.1 Synergistales bacterium | reverse complement strand
CAGGAATCTCAACCTGTTCTCAGAGGCAAGTTCGCCGAAGCGGTCTGATTTTATCAGTTGAAAGAACCCGAGAGAAAGGATCAGGATAATACAAAAAGAGAACATGCCGAAGAACAAGAAGAATAATCTTTTATCCATTCTTTCATTTTTATCAGGCATTTTCTGAGGCTATCCTTCGTGCAAAAATGGTTGATAGAATTATCAGCACGGGAATTGTACATATCTGCTGGACAAGGAATGCATGCGATAAGATACCTTCCCTTCCGGTCCAGACAAATATCCTGGCAAGAGATACTGTCAGAGAGGCAAACCATGAAATGCAGAAGAACAAAACAGGAGTACGGCCTGAAGATGGGAAAAGTGACCAAACCCAATGGCCGAGAATGATGCAGAATGAATAGATCCCCGCTGAGAAACCTACCAGCCCTGACCACCTTAGATCCCAGAAGAGTCCTCCTAAAAAACAAACCCAAAGAGCCTTGCGAAATTCCTCCTTTTCTCGCAAAACAACATATAAAGACCATATGATAAAGTACTCCGGCACAAGAACATTTCCAAGTAAAAACACCTGAAGGAAATTCTGCAGGATCAAAAACAGACAAAAAGACAAGATCTTATCTATCCCCCTCTTCTAGATTAAGGACAGAAACAGAATAAAGCACTGACAGTTCGGATTCGAGGTCAAGTTTATAGGCCTTATTGCCTCCAAGCATGGAAGTATGCTCTGTTGAAATTCTACCAATGGGGATCCCCGGAATGAGCACTTCGTTGACCAGAGCAGTGCTTATGGTCATACCCTTTTCGATAGGCCTTTCTTCAGGTAGATACAGCACCCAGACATTTCCATGACCATCTCCTACTGCTACACCCAGATCCCTTGTTTCTTCAACTACAATAGGTATCATCTGTGTCTGAGAGGTGATCAGCTCAACCCAGGAAAAATCCCTCTCCACAGCGGCAACTCTTCCTATAAGAATACCTTTCTGCAATATTCCCAGCCCAACTGCCAAACCATCATCTGAGCCCTTGTCGATCCGTATCTCTGACCACCAATGGCCCGGTGGCCGGTAAATCACCCTCGCATCAGTTTCATTCATCGCAAGGGACTGGGCAAAGTCCATCGTCCTTTCGTATCTTATTGCTGTTTTGAGCCTGTTATTCTCCAGATCCAGCTGTTTAGTCTCCTCGATCAATTCCTGTTTTGAATGGAACCATTCTCCAAAGGATGATATTCCCTGTCGAAGGGAATGAACAGGAAATTCAGGGTAATACATGAACCTGGAAGTCCATTCCGAAAGAGATCTAAAGTATGGTGACCCTGAAGATGCTATCAATAAGACAAGGCTCAGAAGGATCGTGCTAAGGGAATGGATCCATTGCCTTTCATTTTCCTTGATCAAGATCTGAAAACTCCTTTATGTTCGTTACCACGAAAATTACCTGGCATTTCTGTCTACGGACATCAGCACCTTTTTCATGGCATCAAGATTATCAAGGATCTTTCCAACACCACGTGCAACAGATAAAAGTGGTTCCTCCGCCACGATTACAGGAGCATTGAGTGTCCTTGAAAGCCTCTCATCCAGTCCTTTAAGTAATGCGATCCCACCAGTAAGGACAACTCCCTGGTCCACGATATCTTTGGACAATTCTGGAGGCGTCCTTTCCATTGCGACTTTTACCATATCTTCCATTTTAAGAAGTATTGGATTTATTGCCTCCCGGACCTCTACAGAAGACACTTTATCTGCCTTGGGCAGGCCATTTGCTAGATCCCTGCCCTTGACCACCATTTCAATTTCCTGAACAAGAGGGATCGCTGAACCAAGCAGAATTTTTACTTCCTCAGCAGTGGCCTCCCCGACAAGTAGCGCATGGTTCTGGCGCAACATACCGAGTATTGCCTCGTCCATTTCCTTGCCTGCTGCCCTTATGCTGTTGCTTACAACTATTCCACCCATGGACAGAACAGCTACTTCACTTGTCCCTCCACCGATATCCAGGATCATGCTTCCACGCGGTTCCTGTATAGGGAGTCCCACACCCAGAGCAGCTGCAATTGGCTCCTCTACAACATACGCTTCTTTAGCACCGGCACCAAGAGTTGCATCCACTACCGATCTACGTTCAACCTCAGTAACTTCTGCTGGAACGGAAATAACTACTCTTGGGTGAGAAAAGAGCTTGTTGCTCCCTGTCACCTTGCATAGAAAGTGCCTGATAAGTGCCTCTGTCATTTCAAAATTTGCAATAACCCCATCCTGTATGGGGTCAAGTGTAAAGACACCAACAGGAGTTTTCCCTACCATGGACCTGGCTTCCTTCCCTACAGCAATGATCTCCAGATTACCCACATTCTGTCGTTTTCTGACGGCTATCGTTGAAGGTTCGTTGAATGCGATCCCCTTACCGCTGACGTATATGACCGTATTTGCAGTACCAAGATCTATCCCAACATCTTCGCCGAAAACTCCTGAAAAAAACTTGAACAACTTTACATACCCCTCTTTCCGGTAAATCGATTGATATGTCCGTTCATGTCACTATATACCAATCTTGCAATAAATACCTTTTGCTGACAAGAAATGCCCGAGAAATTTTATTCCAAGGGTCTCTAATTGTCTACGAATAAAATCCGTCAATATAAGATCATCAGTACTGGGTTCACAGATACCATCAGGATGGTTATGAAGTAGTCCTACTCCGGAAGCCCCAAGACGAACCGCTTTTCTCATAAATATCGGGGAATCGAGAAATGCTCCTTCAGGTCCGCCATACGAGAGGGTCTCTACCTGTATAACCTCCTCCTTATGATCGGTAAAAAAGGCAATTATGTATTCACGATCCTCAAAAGCAAGCCTTCGGCTCCAATCCTCAAGGACAGATTGAAGAGTCTCTCTTTTAGTGTGTACTGTTTCAGAAAGATTTGCAGATCGCTTCCCCAGTTCCAGGGCCGCAAGCAAAGTTGCTGCTTTCGCAAGGCCGATACCATCAAAAGAACTGAGCTCCGTTGTAGTCGTTCTGGCGAGATTCTGTATCGTTCGATACTCCTTGAGGAGAAGCGCAGACAACTCCAGTACATCCAGTTTACCTGAACCAGTTCCCAGTATCACCGCAATAAGTTCCACTACCGAAAGGTTTTCAACCCCGGTCTTGCGAAGCTTCTCCCTCGGTTTTTCAGATATTGGAAGATCCGAGATTTTCATAGTATCTACAAGGGCCAGAAAGGATTGTTCCTGATCTCTTCTCCAAGAATTGTATCAGGGCCATGTCCAGGGAGCACGATAATGTCCTCGGGGAGGTCGACAAGTTTCTTCAGAGAGCGCAGGAGTTCCTCTCCATCCCCCCCTGGAAGGTCAGTCCTTCCAACACTCCGAGTAAAAAGGGTATCCCCTGAAAGGAGTATCTGCTCTTTATCAAGGGACACAAGTAAACAGGAACTTCCAGGAGTATGGCCGGGCGTGTGGATCACCTTGATGGAATAAGACCCTACTCGGAATACTGACCCATCATTGAAGGCAATAGCTGATATTTCGGTACTGAAAGAATTGCCCATCCAAGAAGACAGATTTTCCCCTGAATCCGCTAACCTGGGAAGGTCCTTTTCATGTACATAGAGATCTGCTCCTGAGTAACCTACAAGGGCTTCCACTCCAAGAATATGATCAATATGTCCATGGGTAAGAAAGATGGAATTAAGTTTTAATCCATGGTTCTTAATGTATTGGATTACATCAATTGGGTCTCCCCCGGGATCGACAAAAAAAGAGTACCTGTCACTATCCCAGAAAAGATAACCGTTTGTCCACAGAGGGCCTAAGGGAAATCTCTTGTAAAACATGTTAAAGCCCCTCAGGAGTATCGATCATAAGGGTAACCGGACCATCATTATCAAGAGACACCGTCATGTAAGTCTGGAAAAGACCTGATTCCACTTTCAGTCCTCCTTCAGAAAGATAATCGATAAAAGCTTTGTACAGAATTTCCGCATCTGTGGGATCTGCAGCCTGGACAAATGAGGGGCGCCTTCCTTTTCTGCAATCTCCATACAGTGTAAATTGCGAGACTACCAGCAAATCTCCATGTACGTCCTTAAGAGATAGATTCATCTTGCCTTCGCCATCATCAAAGACTCTCAGGCCAGTAATCTTTTCTGCAAGCCATCTGGCATGTTTTTCTGTATCGCCATGAGTGACACCAATAAAGACACAGAATCCCTTTTCGATTTTCCCAGTAATTTTGTTATCAACTGTCACTTGTGCCTTATTCACTCTCTGAACCAAAGCACGCAATAAGGTCACCCCCTGAATACAGTTATGACATTTTTAACGTTGTTGAGCTTTGCTATTATGAGATATAAATGCTCAAGGTCTTTGACCTCTATTTCGATCTTCATCCTGACCTGATTGTGCCCTACCACATTGGCCTTCAATGCAATGATATTGCATTCAGCTGACATCAGTGCCTGGGCGACATCAGAAAACAGACCGGGCCTGTCAACACCCTCAAGCTTCAGCCTGGCAGGGTATTTTTTCCCGGTATGGTGACCCCATACCACAGAGATCTTTCTTTCTTCAAGAGCATTTTCAATATTACTGCAGTCAACCCTGTGCACACTGATACCTCTTGTTCTGGTACTGAATCCAATGATCTGATCTCCAGGAACAGGCATGCAACAATTTGCAAGATTGACAAGTACTCCTTCAGCCCCTTCGACAATTACATCGGATTCGGGTTTATATCTGACCTTCTGGCCTTTATCTTCAACGGAAATTAACGGTTTGGCGGGTCTGAACTGAGGTGAAGTTGATAAGAGTTTATGGGCAACAGATGATGGGTTTACGGTATTTGACCCAATTCCAAAAAAGAGATCTTCTGCACCCGAAAAGCCCATATCCTTTGCCACTTTGTTCAAAGAAGAGGTCATTCCATCTATTGGCACTTCCTGAGAAGGATCCCTTCGTTTCATTTCTCGTGCTAGCGCTTCTTTCCCACGCTGGACCTTTTCTTCTTTTTCTGCCTTGACCTGTTGTCTGAAATATGAACGGATCTTGCCACGAGCCTTGCTGCTCCTGACAATTTTCAACCAGTCAAGGGATGGACTACCTTGAGGTGAAGTAATGATCTTGACTATGTCGCCATTCTTGAGCTTATAGTCCGTAGGTACAATACGGTTGTTAACCATTGCACCTACACACTTTGATCCTATTTCTGTATGTATGGCGTATGCAAAGTCAATGGGCGTCGATTCATTGGGGAGGGTAACTACCTCACCTTTTGGGGTGAAAACAAAGACCTCCGAAGAAAAAACATCCTCCTTAAGGCGTTCAAGAAAATCAGTCGGTTCTCCTTCTTCATGATCACTTTCAAGAGCCTGTCTTATCCAGGTCAGTTTTTCATCCAGCTGGTCAAGCTTGTTACTGCCACCCTTGTATCTCCAGTGCGCGGCAATACCATATTCTGCAAGCCAGTGCATTTCCCATGTTCTGATCTGAATCTCTAAAGGTTCACCTGAAGGACCCACCACTGTTGTGTGTAAAGATTGATAGAGATTATTCTTTGGGTTGGCTATATAATCATCAAACTGACCAGGTATGGGGTTCCACATGGCATGAACGATACCGAGGACCGAATAACATTCGGCAAGAGATTCAACTATGACCCTTAATGCAAGAAGATCATAAAGCTGGTCTATAGAAAGGTGTTTTCTGTTCATTTTTTCATAAATACTGTAAAAGTGCTTTGCCCTTCCTTTGATCCTCGCAGTAATTTCTTCGTTTTTCAACCTGTCCTGGAGCATCTCTATTGCTGTGGCCACGGTTTTTTCTCTTTCAGGCAATTTCTGCCGCAATTTCTGCTTTATCTCGTAGTACATCTCAGGATCAGAAAATTTGAAAGCAAGATCTTCCAGACCTCTTTTAACCTGGTAAATTCCTAATCTATGCGCCAGAGGAGCATAGATCTCAAGTGTTTCTTTCGCAATTCTAAGCTGTTTATCTTTCCTGAGAACACCCAGGGTTCTCATATTATGCAGACGATCTGCAAGTTTGATCAGGACCACACGGATATCTTTAGCCATTACAAGGAACATTTTCCGAAGGTTCTCTGACTGGTAATCCTCAAAGGATTTAAAAGGGAGTTTCCCTAATTTTGTTACCCCGTCCACAAGAATGAATATCTCTTCACTGAAATCAGCTACAAGTTGTGGACCTGTAATAGATGTATCCTCGAGGACATCATGTAAAAGAGCTGCTGATACGGTAGTAAAGTCAGTCTGCATATCTGCAAGTATAGACGCGACATTCAGACAATGCACAATGTAAGGATCACCTGTTGAGCGTTTCTGTTCGCCATGGGCATTGGCAGCGTAGACCATGGCCTCGCCCACCTTCATAAGCTCTTCCTTGATCATATATCGGGAGATCTTGGACCATACTTCATGCCAGGCGAATTTTACAGCTACAGACCGCTGAGTCTCTGGGATGCGCCCCATGAAACTGTCTCTAAGTTTTTTCAGTTCCCTTTTTTCAATGACTTTTGAGCCATTTTCACTGGTTTGGTCATAAATAAGATCCCGCATCCATGAACCTTCCTGGTTGAAATATCTAAACCCGTAAATAGATTTTGAAAAAAATAACCTGCCCCTGAATAAATCGGGAAAGGATCGTTTGTGAAATTATATGATAAAAGAAGCTATTTTTCGATAATGATCGCTTCAAGGATCAGTTGTAATCGGGTATTACCACGCCATGTATCGAGTCTGGGATAATATAGCAATCCTTCAACCGGGGTTGGGGAAGAAAAGAATTCCCCTGAATGGAAAGCAAGTATTTCTTTGCCTTTAAATGATATCTTGCGGTGAAGTCCATCTTTCCCAAGAGGTTTGATCTCTTCCGAACCCCTCCAGTCATGATAGAACAAGGGTCTGGGGTTACCATTCCCAAAGGGAGATAAAAGGGATACATCATTAAATCTGGCCATATCCATATGTTGAGGAGGAAGGGGCATCGCTCTGACCCGGGGAGGTTCTATCTGTACATTTGAAAGTTTTGCTTCCAGGATAGGATGCAGGGTCTCCCAACGATCATTTTCAACTGCAAAGCCGGCAGCATATTCATGCCCACCCCACTCAGAAAGCAAGTCAGATATCTCATTTAGGATCTTGACTGCATTAGCCCCTTCAGGAACCCTTAAAGTACCCCGTATCCGGTCTTTAACAGGAGCAGCAAGTGCTATAGGCCTGTTGTTGTGGTTACAGAGACTACTCGCGACACCACTTAGAACACCGACATGCCACTGGGGATCAAAAAATACATGAGACCTGGTGCTATCCTTCTTTTGCCTGAGTTCCTCAACTGTCATCCTTGAAGTTTCCTGTCTTTGTTTATTGAAGGATATTATTCGTTCTGCATTCTGTCTTCTGTTACCGGACCCGGCCAGGAGGTTGACAGCTATATCAGCTATGTCCATTCTTCCAGGTGCATTGAGACAGGGTATTACTTTCATTACAAGCTGTTCTTCATCAATAGTTTCAACCTTAAGGCCCAGCATGTCGATCAAAGCACCAAGACCTGGTCTTGGTGCTTTTTTGATAAGGTCAATCCCTTCAATTACCATGGATCGATTGAGGACCTCGAGAGGCATACAGTCAGCAAGAGTGGCAAGGGCGACCAGATCCAGCCTTCTCTTCAACCAATCTGGGGACATTATCCTGTTCTGATAAGCCCATACCCAGAGAACACCGGTGGCACAAAGGGTTTTGGAATGCTGATCTCCTGCGATATGCGGATTTACAAGCCAGGAAGATAGATCATCAGCAATACTGTCAGGTAGATGGTGATCATAAACAGCGATACCTGTCCCTCTTCGGCTGATACTTGTCACT
>JAFGMB010000107.1 GCA_016927765.1 Synergistales bacterium | reverse complement strand
TTGAAGGTTTCGTCCCCATATCCCATCTCGCTGAAGAAGGAAGAGGAGTTAATCCATCCAAATTCGTAGGTGAGGTATTTGATGTAAGCCTCCTTGAAAAGGATAGAAAAAAGAGACGCCTGGTACTTTCCAGAAGATCCCTGATCGAAGATGAGATGTCGACCAAGCGGGATGATTTCTTTTCCAATGCCAACGAAGGAGATGTACTTGAAGGCAAGGTAAGCAGCATTACTTCTTTTGGAGCCTTTATCAACCTCGGCCCTATTGATGGTCTCGTACATGTAACTGAACTTTCCTGGAAACGGAATGTCAAGCCCAAGGATGTCCTTAAAAAGGGTGAAAAAGTAAAGGCAAAGGTGATCGGCATTGATGAGGAAAAGAACAGGGTCTCCCTCAGTATCAAACAGACCCAGCCGGATCCGTGGACACTGGTCCCCGAAAAGTTCAAGGAAGGTGACCTTGTAAAAGGTACGGTAACTAATGTTACAGATTTTGGAGTTTTCGTTGAAGTCGATGACGGCGTAGAGGGTCTTATTCACATCGGAGATCTTAGCTGGAAACGGATCAGGCATCCCAAGGAAGTCCTTAAAAAGGGTCAGGAAGTGGAAGTGACCATCATGGAGATAGATCCGGAAAAACAGAGGATGAGCCTTGGTTACAAGCAACTTCATGATCCCTGGATGGGAATTGAAGAAAAGTATTCCAAGGGGCAGGATATCGAAGTGAAGGTAGTCAGGCTGGCCGATTTCGGCGCCTTTGTACAGGTAGAGGAAGGAATCGAGGCACTTATTCACATTTCCCAGTTGAGCACAAAACGCGTGGAAACTCCCAAGGAAGTGCTCGAAGAAGGCCAGGAAGTAACTGCAAGGGTAATTGAGATCAATCCATCAGAACGCAGAATGAGACTCAGTATATCTGCCATCCATGAAGAAGGCCTCAAGAAAAAAAGGGAATTTGAAAAGAAAAAACGTCAATCAGAAGTACAGAAGCAGCAGGTAGTTCAACAGGAAGAAACAGCTGTCACCATCGGTGACGTATTCAAAGATGTTCTAAACCAGTAATTTCACAGCCGCCCATACCTTGGGCGGCTTTTTACCTTTTTGGAGTGTGATCGTTTTTCATGGAGCATTATACAATCAGAGTTTACCCTGATCCGGTGTTGAGGAGAGAAACCCGGCCAGTAATGGATTTTGACCAGGAACTGGTTGAACTTGCCCGGAATATGGAGGAGATCATGTTCGCCAATGATGGAGTTGGACTTGCTGCGCCGCAGATAGGTCTTTCTCTTAAACTGGCAGTTGTCTTTTATGAAGGGGTTCTATATTGCCTTATCAACCCGGAAATCATTTCCTCCAAGGGTGATGATTATATGGAGGAAGGTTGCCTTAGTTTCCCAGGTATCTATGGAAAGGTCCGCCGTCCCCTGTCAGTGTCTGTAAAATCCTTTGATCTGGATGGTAATGAACAGATCCTCCACGCAGAAGGTTTCCTGGCAAGAGCTTTTTGCCACGAGATAGATCATCTGAACGGCAAGCTGTTGATCGACCATTTTTCCCCCATGAAAAAAAGCCTTGCTCGAAAAAAGCTATTTCGCCTGAAAAAGGAAAAAGGTCTGGGCGAGGATGAATAGATCCTGGTTTGCGGGAAATGGTTTATTTGCCGCCAAATGTCTTCAGTTCCTTGTCGAGGCTATTGATCTTGACCTGGTTATAACTTCCTTTCCCCATAAAGCCGGCAGAGGGATGTCTGAAAGCAAAACACCTGTCCATCTGAAAACAAAACCTGCCATTCCCCTGCACCTGACAGAGGAACTTTCTCGTGACCCGGAATTATTGCGACTTCTTGATACAAGTCCACCTGATGTGATCTTCGTAGTCGATTTCGGTCAATTGATCCGGGAACCTTTCCTTTCATTTTCAAACCTTGGCTGTCTGAACATCCACCCATCTCTGCTCCCGAAATTCAGAGGGGCTGCACCAATCCCCAGGGCCATACTTTCCGGAGAAAATGCTACAGGTGTGACCGTTTTTAAACTGGTTGAAGCCATGGATGCCGGACCCATACTGGCTCAAAAAAGTCTTCTTATTGCCGATGAGGACACATCCGGATCTCTTTTGACAAAGCTTTCCACTGAAGGTAGTATACTATTGCTTGAAGCAATTGAGGGTTTAGAAAATGGCCGATATTCTTTCAGGGAACAGGATCCAACCCTTGCAAGTTATGCCCCCAAAATTGAAAAACATGAGGCCTTCTTCGATTGGAATGACCAGGCTGTTCACATTCATAACAAGGTGAGAGCCTTTAACCCCAGTCCTGGTGCGTTCTGTCTGTTCAGGGGAAAAAGAATGAAGATCTGGAGAACTTCGGTGATCGATAATGTTTCAGGTACTCCCGGGACAGTTTTAGACTTTATTGACTCATGCCCCGTGGTTGCGACTATGGATAAGGCGATTCTTTTGTATGAGGTGCAGCCGGAAGGCAAAAAAAGAACTGATGGAGGCTCCTGGACGAACGGCGCCAGGATCAAAAAGGGTGAAAGTTTTTATGACTGAGAACATGTCTTTTTTCAAAGAATTGACGGAAAAATATGAATGGCCAAAAGCGGTTGCAGTAACCGGTGCTCTTGGTTGCGGCAAGACAGAATGGGTTCTGAACCTTGCTCTTGGATTTAAAACAATTTTTAGAAAAGTGACCATCGCAGATGTTGACATCATAAACCCCTATTTCTGCATTAGACAGGTTTCTGAAACCCTTGAATCACAAGGCTACAAGGTGCTCATGGCTCCAGATAAGACAAAATGGTCGGATATGCCCATAATAACAGCACAGGTAGACTGGGCGCTTTCTGAACAAGACAGCCAGCTACTCCTTGATATTGGAGGAGATTCTATCGGAGCGAGGGCTTTGAAACAATATGAAAGACGTATAAAAAACGCGGGATATCTACTTATCATGGTTGTAAATGCATTCAGACCCCATACAGCTGATCTCGCCGGTATCGAAAAAATGCTGAAGAGAATGGAAGCCATAAGCGATCTTAAAGTAGGAGCCCTGATCTCGAATTCACATCTGATGTCAGAAACCACCCTGGATCAGGTGATGGAAGGCCTGGAAATAGTCAGATACGCAGCTTCCAGGCTGGAACTTCCGCTTCTCTATGCAGGGATCCCACCAGGACTCTCCAAAGAAGCAGCTGAACAATGGAGTGATCCCGTCCCTTACTGGCCAGTATCAAGATACATGCTTCTGCCATGGGAAAAGGGTGCTTTGTGGTCTACAGGTTTGCCTTCCAAAAACCATGGGACTACTATTCTCAATCAACTGCGCTCAAGGTAGCGCAAAAACATCTTGTGAGAGGGGTGTTGTAGGTAATGGCAAAGGGACGTATCGAAGTCTCTGAGAATTACTGCAAAAGTTGTGGACTCTGTGTTGCCGCGTGTCCGGTGAAGGTGCTTCGCATTTCGGACAAGATCAACGCTAAGGGACACAGGCCGGTGGAGCAGTACAAAGAGGGATGTATAGCGTGTGGAATGTGCGCCATGTCCTGCCCTGATGCTGCGATTGAAGTATACCGGATCGAAGAAGAGTAATTTGGGGGGAGATCAATTATGGGAAAAGTATTGATGAAAGGAACTGAAGCGATCGCGGAAGCTGCGATACAGGCAGGATGCAGGCACTTTTTCGGATACCCTATTACTCCTCAGAATGAAATACCGGAATACATGTCCCTACACCTGCCGAAACATGGGGGTGTTTATATCCAGGGCGAAAGTGAAGTTGCATCCATCAACATGGTCCTTGGGGCTGCTGCTACCGGATGCCAGGTAATGACCTCTTCATCCAGTCCCGGAATTTCGCTCATGTCAGAGGGGATCAGTTATATTGCAGGTTCTGAGCTCCCCTGCGTGATTGTCAATGTAATGCGGGGTGGTCCAGGTCTGGGAGGGATCCTTCCTTCACAGGCAGATTACCTGCAGGCAACAAAAGGTGGCGGTAATGGAGATTATCGACTTATGGTCTTCGCACCGAGCACCCTTCAGGAGACTGTGGATCTTGTCCAGTCAGCATGGGATTACGCCTTTAAATATCGCAATCCTGTAATGATCCTTGCCGACGGTTTCATGGGGCAGATGATGGAACCCGTGGAGATCAAGCCACATGAAACAGACAGGAGAGATGTAAAAAGCTGGGCCATGGGATATTACTCCGACAGGGGTAATGAACGTACCCTGATAAAGAGCATGAACCTTACCCCTGAACTTCTTGAGGCTCACAATATCGAACTTCAGAAAAAGTATGACAGAATGCAGAAAGAGGATACCATGTTTGAAACCATGGATCTTGATGATGCTGAACTGGTGATCGCTGCATACGGTACAAGTGCCCGCATAGCAAAGACAGCTATTGCCCATTTGCGGGAAGAGGGGTACAAGGTCGGTCTTGTAAGACCCATTACGCTTTTCCCCTTCCCTTACGAAGCCTTCGAAAAGATCCCGCCTTCCACAAGACATATCCTGGATGTTGAAATGAACATGGGACAGATGATCGATGACGTGAAAATCGGAACTTCATGCAAATACCCTGTTTCGTTCTTCGGTCATTGTGGCGGATTGGCACCCTCGGTCGAGGAGATCGAGCAGGAATGCAGAAAGATCCTTGGTTAACAGGGGAGGTTACCAGAATGTCTGAAACGAAGATCTATTCCAAACCCAGGTCCTGGATGAAGGATGTTCATACCCATTATTGTCCAGGATGCGGCCACGGTATTGCCCATAGGCTGATATGTGAGCTGATAGATGAACTGGATATCCAGAAGGATACATTAAGTATGGCCCCCGTCGGTTGTGCTGCCATGATGTATGATTATATAGACATAGATTATGTTGAGGCACCACATGGGCGAGCACCTGCAGTTGCTACCGGTATTAAGAGAGTACGACCAGATAAGATGGTCTTTACCTATCAGGGAGATGGCGACCTTGCCTCCATAGGAATGGCCGAGATAATTCACGCGGCAAACCGTGGAGAGAATTTCACCGTTATCTTCATTAATAACGCCATATATGGTATGACAGGCGGCCAAATGGCCCCAACCACGCTCATTGGACAGAAAGCTACCACCTGCCCTCTGGGTAGAGATCCCCGGCTTGCCGGTTATCCCATCAGGATGTGTGAACTCCTTGCAAGCCTCGAAACTCCTGCCTACATCGAAAGAGTGTCTGTAGCCAAACCAAAGTACATCATCAAGGCAAAGGCTGCCATCAAGAAAGGTTTCGAATACCAGATGCAGAACAGGGGATTCTCATTCATCGAGGTTCTATCCACCTGTCCTACCAACTGGGGAATGAACCCGGTGAAGGCCTTTGAATGGCAGATGGAAACCATGATGCCTTACTATCCCCTTGGCGTATTCAAGGATTATGAGTAGAGGAGGCATATGACAATGTCAGGTTTTTATAAAAACATGATTGCTGCGGGATTTGGCGGACAGGGAGTAATGGTCTTGGGGCAACTGGTGGCCTATTCCGGGATCGCCGAAGGGAAACACGTAACCTGGATACCCTCCTACGGCCCTGAGATGCGGGGTGGTACGGCGAACTGTACCGTGGTCGTCAGTGACGAGGAGATCGGATCCCCAGTTGTGAACAAAGCGAATATTACAGTTGTGATGAACCAGCCTTCATTAACAAAATTCGAGTCTTCCGTTAAACAAGAAGGATATCTTTTCTACAACAGCGACCTGGTCACTTATGATAATCAAAGGACCGACATCCATGTGATCCCTGTTCCTGCCCAGACAATTGCACATGAACTCGGTAGTGATAAGGTTGCTAATATAGTGATCCTGGGTGCGATCGTGGAAGCTACAGGTATTGTTTCCCATGATATATGTGTGGAAACCATCAAAGAAAAACTGGGGAAACGAAAACCAGAATTTCTTCCCATGAACCTGGAGGCCTTTGAAAAAGGCGTGGAGATCGCAAAAGAATTCCTTAAGAGATAATGATCGCCTTCGAAAAACCTGTAAGTCGGAATATCCTTTACCGAGGCAGGATCCTGAACCTCAGGGTGGATAAGGTGGAGTTTCCCAATAGCAAGAGGACAAGCAGAGAAGTGATTGAACATGAAGCCGCCGTGGGGATCATCCCTATCACACAGGATGACCATGTTATCCTTGTTAAACAGTACAGATATGCTGTTAGTGAAGCACTGTTGGAGATACCGGCCGGTATCGTGGAAAAGGGAGAAGATCCTGTAAAAACAGCTTCCAGGGAGCTCAGGGAAGAAACCGGATATGACGCAGAAAAGCTTACGGAGATAGGGAGATTCTATACCTCTCCAGGTTTCAGCAATGAATTGCTGATCCTTTATCTTGCAGAAAGTCTTTTCCCTTCGAAACTTCAGGAGGATGAGGATGAGTTCATTGAAGTCCTTCACTATCCGTTTTCGGAACTCGACCAGAATTTTCTCAAGGAAAAGGTCCGAGATGGAAAAACCTTTGCTGCCTTAAGCTGGTTGATATCAGTTTTCAACCAGTAAAATAAGCTAACATCAAAGGCTGGCAGTGTACACTGCCAGCCTTTGTGTTATATTCGAACCATGGATGATGTATATATTTTCCAATGGATGGACAGTTTTTTCGAGTACATGCTCTTAGAGAGAGGATGCAGTAAGAACACCCTGGAATCCTACAACAGGGACATACAGGGTTATATTTCATTCTGCCGGAACAGGGGTATTGATACCTTACCTCTAAGAGCTGACGCCATCGAAGAATATCTCCATTTTCTTGAAAATTCTTTAATTGCCAGATCAACACAGCACAGGGTGGTAGCCTCGTTGCGTTCTTTTAACCGCTATCTCATACTTGAAGGAATAGCTCGTGAAGATCACTCCATGCCTTCTTTACCTGCAAGAGAAAAAAGACTTCCTCATATTCTGACGGAAGGCGAGGTTGAAAGGATTTTTAAAGTCTGTGAAGGTCCTTGTTTTTTTTCTCTTAGAGACAGAGCCATCCTGGAACTTTCGTACGGATGCGGATTACGGGCAAGTGAGATCTGTGATCTTGAACTCAAAGACCTTAATTTTTCCTCAGCTTCCATATGTATCAAGGGTAAGGGCAACAAAGAAAGGATAGTCCCCTTTCTTGGTGAGGTCAGGGAAAAGGTCAGAGAGTACATCGAAAAAGCGCGGCCCTTGAAGTGCAGAACGGGCATGGAGTATGTTTTTCTTACACGTTCGGGTCAGAAAATCAGAAGAGAAGATTTCTGGAAGATCGTTCAGAAAAGAGGAAAGCGCGCCGGCATTGCCATTACCAGACTTCATCCGCACGTATTGCGTCATTCTTTTGCAACTCACGTTCTGCGAAGGGGGATGGACCTCAGAACCCTGCAGGAGATGCTTGGCCATTCTTCTATAGCGACCACGGAAAAATACCTCCATTTTGATTCAGAACTTAGAGACGTATATGACAGGGCTCATCCAAGGGCCTGATCTTTTTGATACTGGGGGTTGAAAGATGTTGAACAAGGTTAGGGAAACCGTTGATTTTCTCAGATCTCAACTTGGGGATCCTGCCAGGACTGCCATCGTTCTTGGATCAGGTCTTGGCGGATTTGTTGACTCTATGACAAACTGTGTAAGTCTCAATTATTCCGGTATTCCAAACTGGCCTATTTCCACAGCTCCAGGCCATGCTGGGAGCCTGGTAAAAGGGGAACTGGGTGGTAAGGCCATACTTGTAATGCAGGGGAGAGTTCATTATTACGAAGGTTATGGACCAGACCAGGTTGTTTTTCCAGTTAGAGTTCTTGGAGAATGGGGCATAAGCAATCTTCTTCTGACAAATGCAAGTGGAGGCATAAGTCATTCATTAAAACCAGGTGATCTTGTCCTGATCCATGACCATATCAATTTAACGGGTTTCAATCCTCTGGTAGGAAAGAATATCGATAAATGGGGGCCGCGTTTTCCGGATATGACCTATGCCTATAGCGAAGAACTGATGTCTCTCATGGAAAAAGCCGCGATAAATCAGGGAATTCTGACGAAAAGGGGAGTGTACGTAGCCTTTTCAGGCCCATCCTATGAAACACCCGCGGAGATAAGGATGGCAAGGTTCTTAGGTGCGGATCTGGTTGGCATGTCAACTGTACCTGAGGTCATCACTGCCAATCATATGGGGATCAGAGTCGCAGCTATTTCATGTGTTGCAAATTATGCAGCCGGGATGACCTCAAAAAGGTTAACAGAAGAAGAAGTACTCTCGGAGATGGCAAAAGCCTCGGACAAACTTAGTGCCCTTATCACAGCTTTTTTTAATACATCTGATGTGGTATAGAATTAGGGTATGAAATTTTCATTGAACCTTTTCTGGCCTTACAAGTATTTAGGGATCAACCGAGGTGATTTTGATGGAATGGAAAAATGAAGACCTTATTCAAAGATTTCTTAACGTGATAAGGGAGGATATTCTTCCAAGGACATACCGGGGAGTTGACCAGGGTCATAAGATCTTTGGAGCAGCCATACTGTTGAAAAGGGACCTTTCCCTTGTGCTTGCAGATACAAATCATGAGAAGGATTGCCCTCTCTGGCATGGTGAAGTTTATACGATCAAAAGATTTTATGAGATGCAGGACCGACCGGACCCTTCAGAATGCA